>JANMXB010000553.1:0-10595 GCA_031380765.1 Pseudomonadota bacterium
ACGGCATCCTGGACGCCGACGATCCAACACCATCGGGAAGCAGCCAAAACATACAGGCCTTCCGGTTGTCGACGCCTCGCGTCTTCAGCGATAGCATGATTCAGACCACAACCACTCACTGAGCATCACTTGGAATCGCGCGGGATCGGAAGCAGTGCGGACGCTCGCGCGGCATCCCAATGAAGATGCAACGGAGGACTAAAGCTGCGCATGCGCTTCGCGCTGAAAGCGATCAGCCCGGAGGGCCGCGTAGAATTAATTGAGGTGCAGGCGCACGACAGCGCCGCGGCCCAGCGACAGGCCAAGGAGCGGGGTTACACGGTCATTGCGGTTCGGTCGCGCAGCGTACTCTTCGACGTCTGGCGCAAAACCGAGCGCTTTCCGGTAGTCCTGTTTTCACAGGAGCTGCGCGTGCTGCTCGAGGCCGGTCTGCCCTTGGTCGATGCGATCGACACACTGGCAGAAAAGGAACGCCGCGCCGAGTACCGCAATGTGCTCGCGCAGATCGCGCGTACCCTGCGGGAAGGCCGTCCCCTCTCGGCCGCGATCGAGCACTTTCCAGGCGTGTTTCCTGCTCTGTACGCAGCAACTCTGCGCGCTGCCGAGCAGACCAGCGACCTTGCCCAAGCCCTGGGGCGATACATAGCGTACGCGCGCCAGCTTGCAGCGCTGCGCAACACCCTCACGCACGCCGCGATCTATCCGCTGCTATTGCTCGGTGTAGGCGGCTTGGTGAGCCTTTTCCTGATGCTTTACGTGGTACCGCGCTTCTCCCTGATTTACGCCGATCGCGCTGCAAATCTGCCGCTCGTCTCGAAGGCTCTGCTCGCCTGGGGCCAGGCGATTCAAGGCCACGGCCTTGCCGTAGCGATGCTGTTCGCTGCGACTGCTGCGGGCGCCGCATGGGCGCTGCTTTCGGCGCAGGCACGCGCGTGGTTCGCCGCGCAGCTTTGGCGCGTTCCGGTTTTCGCCGACCGCCTTCGCACGTATCAATTAGCGCGATTTTACCGCACCACCGGCATGCTGTTGCGCGGTGGATTGACGCTGCTCGCGGCCTTGCAAATGGGCGCGGAACTTTTGTCGCCCGCGCTACGTGAACGCCTCGCGCTGGCCCGCCTTGCTATCAGCGAGGGCCGGGCGGTGTCGTTCTCTATGGACCGCAACGGACTGACGACGCCGATTGCTCTGCGCATGCTCGCGGTTGGCGAGCAAAGCGGTAACATGAGCGAGATGATGGAACGGATTGCGGTGTTTCACGACGAGGAAATCGCGCGCTGGGTCGACTGGACATTGCGGCTATTCGAGCCGCTTTTGATGGCTGCCATCGGGCTGGTGATCGGAGCAATCGTCGTGCTGATGTACATGCCGATATTCGATCTTGCGGGGAATCTGCATTGAACGCCCTTACCCCGGAAGTCATCGCCAAGGCGCGTAGCGACTCTCAGACCGCCAAGCGCCGGATTGTGGATTTTCTTGAGGAAGAACTCGGCCTCGATCCGGATGTGTTTATTGCCCACCTCGCCCAGGTGGCAAGGATGCGGGTGATGCGGATGGACGAACTGCGCGGCACCGCGCCCGATTTCGAATTGCTGCCCTACCACGAGTGCGCGCAGCACGGCTGCGTGCTGCTTCGCGAAGCGGGCGGCGGCTTGCTGCTTGCCGCCGACGACCCGTTTTCGCCGGAGTTGGCGGCTTGGGCCGAGGAGCGGCTCGCCGCCGTGTCCTTCGAATGGCGGTTAGTACACCGGGGCGACCTCGCCGCGATGCTTGCCAGCCACGAGGAGACGGTGCGCGCGCTGGACAGCCTGAAGGCGGTCGCGATGGCCGTTTCCGACGGGGGCGAGCGCGCCGAAGATATTTCGCTTCGCTCCATTGGCGATGAATCGAGCGAGGTAGTGCGTCTGGTGCGCTCGACGCTTCGCGACGCGCTGCGAATCGGCGCGAGCGATGTGCATTTCGAGTCGGTGGCTGCCGGACTGGTGATCAAGTTCCGGATCGACGGCATCCTGACGCAGGTGAAGGCGATGCAGGACCCGCAGCAGACAGAGCAGGTGATCGCGCGCATAAAGGTCCTTGCCGAACTGGACATCACCGAACGCCGCGTTCCGCAAGACGGACGCTTTCGTGCGCTGGACCAGGGCCGTGCCGCAGATTTCCGCGTGTCGATCATGCCGAGCATTTTCGGTGAAGACGCGGTGGTACGCGTCCTGGACAAGCAGTCGTTGTACGAAAATACGATCCAACAGCTGTCGCTGGACAGACTCGGCTTTGCAGAGGAGGACATCGTCGCCATCCGGCGACTGACACGCGAACCCTACGGTATGCTGCTGGTTACCGGGCCGACGGGCAGCGGCAAAACCACCACGCTCTACGCCGCAATCACCGAGATTAACAACGGCCAGGACAAGATCGTCACTATCGAGGACCCGGTGGAGTACCAGCTCGCCGGCGTTCTGCAGATCCCGGTGAACGAGAAAAAGGGACTTACCTTTGAACGCGGCCTGCGCTCCATCCTGCGCCACGACCCGGACAAGATCATGGTGGGCGAAATCCGCGATCCCGAGACTGCCAACATCGCGGTGCAGTCGGCCCTTACCGGACACCTGGTATTCACGACCGTACACGCCAACAACGTGTTCGACGTCATCGGACGATTCATGCACATGGATGTCGATGTGTACGGCTTCGTCTCCGCGCTCAATGCGATCCTCGCGCAGCGCCTCGTGCGTTTGATATGCGCGCACTGCGCGGCAGAATCAGCGCCTCAGGCGGAATTGCTGCACGAGTCCGGATTGCTGCCTGAGGCCGTCGCCGGGTTCCGGTTTCGAGCCGGACTGGGCTGCCGCGAATGTCGCGGCAGCGGCTACAAGGGGCGCAAGGCGATTGCGGAACTGCTGACGCTCAACGACGAATTGCGCGAGCTGATCGCCGCACGCGCCCCGGTGCGGCAAATCAAGGACGCCGCCCGGCGCAACGGCACGCGCTTCCTGCGCGAGGCCGCGATCGAAGCGGTGCGGCGCGGCGAAACCACGCTGCAGGAAATAAACCGTGTCACTTTTGTCAATTAACCGATTGCTTGTGGGTCTAACGCCGGGGTATGTAACGCTGGCCCACACAGCGGGCTTGTTGCGGCCGCGCATTTCGAACCGGCGCAGCCTGACCTGCAAGTCGGACGCAACCTCGCCGGGCTGGAATGGCGCGGTTGCCGCTCTTGCGCAGGCCGCCGAAGCACTGAGCGGCGAACGGCTCCGCGTCACGGTCGTAATTTCGAACCACTTTGTGCGCTACGCAGTTGTGCCTTTCGAGGCCGCGCTGTCCGGCGAGGCCGAGGAGCTCGCGCACGCGCGGTATCATTTCACGCGCGTCTACGGCGATGCTGCTGCGTCTTGGCATATTCGGCTAACGCATTCTCCGCGCGGCGCCCCCCGCTTGGCGAGTGCCGTGGATCGTATGATGCTGGACGCGCTGCGCGCCTGCTTTCCCGTAGGCGCACGCGCGCGCTTGATCTCGGTGCAACCCTGGTTGATGCCGGCGCAGAACTCCCGGAGCGATTCAGCACCTTGGCTGCTGCTGGTCGAACCTGGCCGCGCCTGCCTTGCGTACGCTCCCGGCGGACGCTGGCTGACGGTGCAGACCACACGCGGCGATTTTTCGTCCCCCGAAACCTGGCCTGTGTTACTCGCCCGCGCAATTTTGCAATGCGATGGGGCGGTGCCAGGCGAAGTTCTCGTTCAGTCCGCTGCGGGCATGGACTTGGAAACCTTCGCTTCCGGGCCCTGGCGCTTTTCCGTGGCAAGCGGCGCCAGGGATTGCCCGATGTCGCCTTGAAGCCTCCGCGGCTCGACCTCGACCACGTCGCGCCGCAGCGCAGGAGCCTCGCGGCTGGTGCGCTGCTGTTGTTGATATCACTGGCGGTCGCAGCCACGCTCGTGCTGCGCTACCGCGACCTGACTCTCGAACTGGACCGCATGCAAGTCGCGCGCGCCGTCTCTGGCACAGAACGCAGTCCGGCAAGGGCGATACCTGCGGCCAGGCTCGACGAGGAGGCGCGCGCCGCCGAGACGGTGCTGCGCCAGCTCGCCTTGCCTTGGTCGGAGATAGTGCGCACAGTCGAGGAAGCGGCGACAGGTGACGTCGCGGTCCTGCTGTTACAGCCTGACGCATTGCGGCGCGAACTGCGCCTGGCGGCCGAGGCGCGCAATCAGGATATGATGCTCGAGTTCCTGCGGCGCCTGGCGTCGGTGAAGGTGCTGGCCGATGTACACATCGTTCGCCACCAAGTGCAAATGGAGGATCCGGAGCGCCCAGTGAACTTCTCGATCTTGGCTGTGATGAGGGAGAAGCCTTGAATCTGATCAACGCGGCGCTGGCGCGCTTGGGCCCGGCCGGAATCGTCGGCTTGGGGATTCTGCTGTTTTGCATCCCGTTCTACGTTTCGGGATTGCTCCCTTTGCAGCGCGAAATCACAGCACAGAGGGATGTGGCCGAGCGGCTGCGCGCGCGCGGGCCGTTCCGCCCCGTTGCAGCCGATGGCCGCGAAGGGGAGTTGCGGCGCTTCCATGACCTGTTTCCGCGCGTCGAACAGCTTCCGGGGGAACTGGAGAAGCTCTTCGCCCTCGCGCGCAACGCAGGGCTGGAATTGCAGCAAGGCGAATACCGCCTGGAGCGACCGCCGGCGGGCCTCGCGGCCTATCGCGTGACGCTGCCAGTTCGCGGCGCCTATCCCCAGGTGCACAAGTTCGTGAGCGCGGTGCTGCGAGAGGTTCCAATCGCCTCTATCGACGCGCTGCGCTTCGAGCGGCACAAGGCCGCTGACAGCCAGATCGACGCCCAGCTGCGCCTGACGATCTGGTTCCAGAACAGCGGAGATGCGCCATGAAGCGTTTCACC
Organism: Pseudomonadota bacterium; assembly: GCA_031380765.1. Classification (GTDB taxonomy): domain Bacteria; phylum Pseudomonadota; class Gammaproteobacteria; order Burkholderiales; family SG8-39; genus SZAS-79. Next base: position 4,891 of record JANMXB010000553.1, read on the forward strand.
ATCCTGCTTAGCCTGCTGGCCATGCTTGCCGCGGGCTGCGCGAGTCAAGGTGTGATCGGCGAAGCGCACAAGCGCTTCGAAGAAGGCCGCGGCGAGGCGGCGCTCGCACTCCTGGATGACGCGATGCAGCGCGAACCCGGTAATCATTCGCTGCGCACCGAGTTCTTCCGCATGCGCGAGTTGCTGATCGCTCAATGGCTCGCCCAGGCGGAAGCTCTGCGCCTCGCAGGTCATTTCGAAGCCGCAGAGGCACTGTACCAGCGCATTCTGCGCAATGACCCGTCGAGCGCGCGCGCGCGCGCGGGGCTCTCGCAGGCAGCCGTGGACCGGCGGCACCGCACGGTGACGGAACAAGCGGGGAAGCTGTTCCAGCAAGGCAAGCTGCCGGAGGCCCAGGATCTGCTGCGCCCGGTGCTGGTGGAAAACCCGCAACAGCACGAAGCACGCCGGCTGCAGCGCCAGATCGATGAGCGCCTGACGACTTCCGCGTTCACTTCGGTACGGCTGAAGGCGACCACGAGAAAGCCAATGTCGCTCGATCTGCGCGACATCAGCCTGCGCGCGATGCTCGATGCCATCTCGCGCACCACGGGCGTCAGTTTCGTTCTCGACAAGGACGTGCGCGCGGACCAGAAAGCGACCATCTCCGTGCGTGACCAGGAGCTGGAGGACATTATTCACCTGATCCTGCTCACCAACCAGCTTGAGCAGAAGGTGCTCAACGAGACAACGGTGCTGATATATCCGAATACGCCGCAGAAAAGACGCGAATACGAGGAACTTCTGGTGCGCACCTTCTACATAGCCAACGCCGACGTCAAACAGACGGCGGCGATGATCCGCTCTCTCGTGAAAACGCGGGACCTCTTTGTAGACGAGAAACTCAACATGCTTGTCATGAAGGACACTCCCAATGCTGTACGCCTCGCCGAGCGGCTGATCGCCGCGCACGACCTTGCCGAGCCGGAGGTCATGCTTGAGGTCGAGGTGCTCGAAATCAGCTCCACGCGGTTGCTAGGGCTGGGATTGCGCTTTCCGGATTCGGTCGCTTGGAGCCTTGTGGGCGGTGGCACTGCCCAGGCCGCCCCCGGGGGGGGAATCGCCGTGACTGGCGGCACGCCCGGCGCGGTGAGTCTGCCCGAATGGCTGAATCGCGGCTCGGCTCTGGTCAGGCTCGCATTCAGCGACCCGCTTTTTATGCTCACATTGCGCCAGCAGGACGGAACTACCAGTGTGCTAGCCAATCCGCGCATCCGCGTGAAAAACAAGGAGAAGGCACGGATTCATATCGGCGACCGCGTGCCTGTGATCACCACGACTGCGGCCGCTTCCGGAGGTTTCATCTCGGAGTCGGTGAGCTACCTTGATGTCGGCCTGAAGCTGGAGGTCGAACCTCTGGTGTACCTGGAGGACGAGGTGGGCATCAAAGTCGGATTGGAGGTAAGCAACATCGTGCGCGAGGTGAAAAGCGCAACATCCAACACCCTTACCTACCAAATCGGCACCCGCACGGCCAGTACCAATCTGCGGCTGCGGGACGGTGAGACCCAGATTCTTGCGGGCCTTATCAGCGACGAGGATCGGCGCAGTGCGAGCCGCGTGCCCGGACTGGGCGATACGCCCGTTCTCGGGCGCCTTTTCTCCTCCACGAGCACCACGGGCGGCAAGACCGAAATCGTACTGCTCATTACGCCACGGCTAATACGCACACTCGCGCGGCCCGACGCGCGGACGCTGGAGTTTTCGGGCGGCACCGAGGTTTCCACTGGCTCCGCGCCCGTCGGCACCGCAGCCACCGGTTCGGCACCCGTGGTGGCCCAGCCCGCTCCGCCCGTCGCCCCGGGGCCGGCTATGGTGCCGTTTGGCGGAGTCGCGCCTGGAGGATTCGCGCCTGGAGGATTCGCGCATTGAGATTTGCCGGCGAGCCCGCCCGCGGCTTCACCTTGATCGAAATGGTGATTACGCTGGCGATTATCGGCGTGCTCGCCTCGGCGGTGATGCCGCTTGCCGAGCTTGCGGTGCAGCGGACGAAGGAGCAGGACCTGCGCCGTGCTTTGCGAGACATTAGAGCGGCGCTGGATGCCTATAAACAGGCTTCCGATGATGGTCGCATCTTACGCAGGACCACGGAGTCCGGTTACCCTCGCCGGCTGGAAGATCTGGTGGAGGGGGTGGACGACCTGAAGAGTCCTCGAAAAGAGAGAATCTACTTCTTGCGCAGGCTTCCTCGCGATCCCTTTGCAGCTGAACCACAGCTTTCCGCGGCCGCGACCTGGGGCAAGCGCAGCTATGCAAGCCCGCCCGACGATCCCAGGGATGGCGAAGACGTGTTCGACGTTTACTCACTTGCGCCTGGAAAAGGGATCAACGGCTACCCCTTCCGGGAGTGGTGAGCCGTGCGCCGCCCGGGATTCACGCTGATCGAACTGATGGTCGTACTGGCCGTCATCGCTACCCTGCTCACGCTTGCGCTTCCGCGGTACTTCGCGAGCCTCGAGCGTTCCAAGGAAGCGGTGCTTAAGGAAAACCTTTACCAAATGCGCGATTTGATTGGTAAGTATTACGCGGATAAGGGAAAGTACCCCGAATCGTTAGAGGCACTCGTGACGGAAAAGTACTTGCGCACAGTGCCCGTGGACCCGGTGACCGAGAGCAGAACGAGCTGGGTGGCGGTCCCGCCCAATGACTCGCAGAAAAGCGGTGTCTTTGATGTGAAAAGCGGTGCGCCGGGCAGGGCGAGCGACGGCAGCGCCTACGCCGACTGGTGATGCGCCGGGATCGAGGCGATGCGGCGCGAATCCGGGTTCACTTATCTGATGGCACTGTTCGCCGTGGCGATCATGGGTGCGGGGCTTGCGCTTACGGGGCAAGTCTGGCACACGGGGGCCCGGCGCGAGAAAGAGGCCGAACTCCTGTTCGTCGGCAATCAGTACCGCAAGGCGATTGAGCGCTATTACCTCGCCGGGCCCGGGCAGTACCCGCGCATGCTGGAGGATCTGATCAAGGATCCGCGGCAACCGGCGACTGTGCGCCATCTGCGACGCTTGTATCCGGACCCGGTGGGCGACAGCGCGAAATGGGGACTTATCAATGCGCCGCAGGGCGGTATCTTGGGCATTCACAGCCTCTCGGACGCAAAACCGCTGAAGAATGCCGGCTTCGGGCCGCTGGATACCGCCTTCGAGCGAGCCACTACGTATGCGGACTGGAAATTCGTGTTCGTCCCGGGCCAGGCTGGTGCTGCGACTCCAGCGAAACCTGTGGCACAACAGCGCTAACGCATACGGCGGCCAAGCGCACCCCAGCGTTGCGGACCGCGCCTGCGGCGGCGACCCGGCGCGCCGGGCGCGCTGGTTTGACCCGGCCCAATCGCCGAATTCACCGGCACTGATTGGCGGACGTTGAGCGGCAGGTAGATGAGGATGATTTCCTCGGCAGAAACGGACTCCACGCGGTAGCTGCCATCCAGCGTCTCGCCCTGGATCGCGGGAAAGACGCGGTTGTCCCGGGCCAGCAGCAGTTGCGCCGAGCCGCCCTGCGCAACCATCCCCGCATACCTGAAGGGAAGCGGCGGCAACGCAGGAGCCACCGCCGGCTGCGGCTTGGCGGCTGGCGCAGCGGGCGTCCAGGAACGGGGTCCGAAAAGATCCGGGCCGGATTCGCCCATGCCGGCGCGTTCCGGAAGTTCGGCGAGTCGCGAGCGCGGGACGTCCACCCCTTGCTGGGCGTTCCTGGGTTGCGACAAAGCTTCGCCAGACGCTGGGTCGCGAGGCTCCACGGTGACAGCGAGCCATATCGTCACCGCCGCGGCGGCCGCAATCGCCGCGATAATCGGGACTCGCGTGCCTTTTTTTTTCACCCCTTTTTCACCCCGTTTCCCACGCCACATTCTAGCCTCGAAGGCTCTTGATGGGTGGGCGAGGCCGGTTGCAGTTTCGGGAGCGGTGAATAGTCGGCCCCGAGGATCGGGCGCAGGTTCGATCAAGCTGAATCCCGCCGCCCCGGCGACGGAACAGACCGTCCGATGCGCGGCGCGCTTGCCCCGATAATTCTAAAGCCCGAGTTCGCGCAGGATCAGATCTTTCAGCGCCTGCACTTCGGGGCTGGATACCTTACGGGGGTGCGGGAAGGGGACACTGAAGGTGGCCTGGATCGTGGTCGGACGATTGGAGAGGACCAGCACCCGATCGGCCATGTGCAGGGCTTCCTCCACATCATGCGTGATCAACAGAACCGTGTGGCGCTCCTTGGCGAGTATTCTCAGGAGCTCGACGCGCATGCGCAAATGTGTGAGGGCGTCCAGCGCAGACAGCGGTTCGTCCATGTAAAGAATGTCCGGTTTGACGACCAGCGCCCGGGCCAGTTCCACCCTCTTTAGCATTCCTCCCGACAACTCGTGCGGGTAACTTTTCTCAAACCCCTTTAAGCCCACCATGGCGAGATAGTGGTCGGCGAGTGCCTTATGATCCCCGCCACCATCGAGTCCGAACATCATATTTCTCTGCACGGTGAGCCAAGGGAAGACTGAGCCCTGCTGGGAGATGACGATGCCATTCGGATTGGGTCCGTGCCGCGCGATCCCATCGACCAGCACCTTCCCCTGATCGGGGCGGTCGAATCCGGCGATGATGTTCAACAGGGTCGTCTTGCCGCAGCCGGATGGGCCGACAATGGCTACGAACTCGCCTTCGGCAACATCGAAATCGATTCCCCCGATCACCTGAAGCGGACCTTTGTCGGTCAGGTAGCTCTTCGTGATTCCTTGGACTGCGAGCTTGGCGCCCGCGTGACCAATTCCCGCGGCCACAGGGCGGGACTCAACGTCGGCGACAACCATTTCGCCCATTCTCCTGACCGCAATATCAGCGTGCATATTTCCACCTTACTACCTTGAGCGTTTCCAGGCGCCGCATCGCGCCGTCCAGCAAAAGACCGGTGAGCCCGATAATGACCATTCCGGCAATAACAAGATCGTAGCGGTTCCCGGCGTTGCGCGAGTCGATGATCAGGTAGCCGAGTCCCGATCTGAGCGCGATCATCTCAGCCGCCACGACGACGAGCCAGGCCACGCCCAGGCTGATCCGCATTCCGATGATGATCTGAGGCAGGACCGCGGGAATCACCACTTGGCAGAAAAGCCTAAGGCGCGTCACACCGAAATTCTCGGCCGCACGCAGATACTGGCGCTCGATCGTGTGCACCCCGGCAGTCGTTTGCACGACAACAGGAAATACCGAAGAGAGGAAAATCAGGAATATCGGTGATACGTCACCCACGCCGAACCAGAGGATGGACAGCGGAATCCACGCGATTGGGGAGATCGGCCGCAGCATCTGGACAATTGGATTCAGTGTCGTGTACGCACCCGCCACCCATCCCATAAAAAGGCCCAGTGGGACGCCGAGGGCAACGGCGAGAAAAAAACCGCTGCCGACCCGGAACAAGGATGCGCCGATGTGATCCCAGAGTGTCCCCTGCTCGATCAACTCAACCGTGCCGGTGACCACCTGCCATGGCGTGGGAAAGATGACGCTTTCGATGACAACTACCCACCACACGGCGACCAGAAACGCAATCACGCCCAGCGGGGGGGAAATCCGCTTCAGTTTGTCCATTCCCTCGGTCCTCTTGCTTTCCGTACAGAACTCCACGCCGGAATCGTCGCAGTATGCGGAAACTGGCTGCGTATTCTATAGGGCAACCGG
>JANMXB010000571.1:0-1860 GCA_031380765.1 Pseudomonadota bacterium
CTCGGCTTCGGCTTGCAGAAGATCGCGAGCAACTACCTGTCCGGGTTCATCATCCTGCTCGATCGCTCGATCCGTCTCGGGGACTGGATCACGGCCGACGATCACTATGGCGAGGTCAGGCGGATCACCACCCGCTACACCGTGGTTCGCTCGCTTTCGGGGGTCGAGGCAATCATCCCGAACGACACCCTGATTACCACGACCGTCCTCAATAACACCTATGCAGACAAGCAGTTGCGGTTGACTGTCAAAGTCTCGGTGGCGTATTCGACAGACATCGAGCAGGTGCTGGGATTGTTGGCCGAGATTGCCGGCCGCCATCCGCGGGTCCTCGCGGAGCCGCCACCGAACGCGCTGGTCACGGCGCTCGGCGACAACGGCATCGAACTGGAGGCCGGATTCTGGATCGAAGATCCGGAGAAGGGCCGGCAGAACATCTGCTCTGAAATAAGGGTCGCAATCCTGACCGAATTTCACACCCGGGGGATCGAAATTCCCTTTCCGCAACGGGAGGTTAGGATGCTGCCGCAGGGTGCGTCTTGAGTTCGCACAAACAGACACCATTTAACTGTTGCGCGAGAAGACCGTTCGCGTAGAATCGCGCGCAACTCTCCCCTCAATAACCACTATAAATCCGCCTCCGATGCTCTTTTCCGGCCTGTTCGATCTGCCCTGGTGGGGCCTTGTCGCCGTCGCCCTGGCGCTTACCCACGTCACCATCGCATCGGTCACGATCTTCCTGCACCGCCACCAGGCGCACAGGGCGCTCGACCTGCATCCGATCGCGTCGCATTTCTTCCGCGGCTGGCTGTGGCTGACGACCGGCATGGTGACCAAGGAATGGGCGGCGATCCACCGCAAGCATCACGCCAAGTGCGAGACGGCCGACGACCCGCACAGCCCCCAGGTCCTGGGGATCAACCGGGTGCTCTGGGGCGGGGTGTTCCTGTACGTAAAGGAGTCATACAACCGCGACACCCTCGAGCGTTACGGCCACGGCACGCCGGACGACTACATGGAGCGCAACCTGTATGCCGCGCACGCGATCTGGGGCCTTACGCTGATGGGCGCGCTCAATATCTTCCTGTTCGGCCTCGTGCCGGGGCTCCTGATTCTCGTGACCCAGATCATCTGGATCCCGTTCTGGGCGGCCGGTGTGATCAACGGGATTGGCCATTGGTTCGGCTACCGCAGCTTCGGGGCGGCCGATGCAAGCACGAACATCGTCCCCTGGGGCATCCTGATCGGCGGCGAAGAGCTGCACAACAACCATCATGCCCACGCCACGTCTGCGAAGCTGTCCTCGAAGTGGTACGAATTCGACATAGGCTGGATGTACATCTGCATCCTCGAATCGTTCGGCCTCGCGACGGTCAAGAAAGTCGCGCCGCGGCCGCGCTTTGCCGATGCGAAGGCGGTTTCGGATCTCGATTCGGACACCCTGCACGCCGTGATCGCCAACCGGTACGACGTTCTCGCCCGCTACGCGAAATCGCTAAAGAAAACCTACGCGCAGGAAATCGTGCGGCTCAAGCAGGGGTCACCCGCCTCGGCGGCGTCGCTGCGGTCGGTTAAGCCCAAGCTGCTGCGCTCGCAGGAGCTGCCCGCAACGGAGAAGGAGCGCCTGTTCGACGTACTGAAGCACAGCAAAGCCCTCGAAACTTTCCTTGCGATGCGCGACGAGCTGATTGCCTTGTGGGAGCGCTCCAGCGCTTCCAAAGAGCAGCTGTTGCAGGAGTTCAAGGACTGGTGCCATCGGGCCGAGTCGAGCGGGATCGTGCCGCTGGCCGAATTCAGCCAGCGGCTGCGCTGCTACGCCTGAGCATTCCGGCACCCCAATAAAAAAGGCCCGCAGTGCGG
>JANMXB010000247.1:0-6414 GCA_031380765.1 Pseudomonadota bacterium
CAAGGAAGCCGAAGAAAAAACAAACCGCGACGCCGAGGAGCGTGCGCGAGTCGAAGCTGAAGATAAAGCGCGCGTCGAAGCCGAAACAAAGACCCGACAGCACGCCGAGCGCAAGGCCAGGGAAGCAGCCGAGGCCGCTGCAAGTGTCGCTGCAGCCGCCGCCGCCGCGGCGGCGTCCGCCTCCATCACGCCTGCCGCGCCCGCGGCTGCGTCGGCCGCGGATTCGCTGCTCGCCGACCTGGACTCGTTTTCGATGCGCGACGACGAAGAGCGCGTGCGCAAGGAAGCCGAGGAAAAAGCGCGCAAGGAAGCCGAAGACCGTGCGCGGCTCGAAGCCGAGGCCAGCGCCAGGCGCACGGCCGAGGAAGCAAAGCGCCGCGAAGAGGAGGAGGTGCGGCGCAAGGACGAGGAGGCGCGCCTTGCGCGCGAGGCCGAAGAGCGCAGGGCCCGCGAGGAAGAAGATCGCCGCAGGCAGGAGGACGAAGAGCGCAAACGCAAGGCGAAAGAGAGCCTGGCGCGCCACCAGGGCGGGGCGCCGGCCGCAACGCCCGTCAAGCCGGCCGGCCCGGCCGCTGACGAATTCGACGAAATCGACATCTCGGACGCGGACCTCGACCTCGACGACGTCAAGGCGGACGAGAGAAAAATCGCCAAGGACAAACCCAAGGACAAAGACGGCGACAAGCGCGCGCGCGAGCGCATCGACGTCGAGGCGCGCATGGCAAGCAAGGCGGCCGATTCGGTGCCTGCGGCTCTGCCTCCACAGACCCCGGTCAAGATCCGCCGTCCGGTGAAATGGGGCAAGCCGGTCGCAATAGCGCTGTTCGTGCTCGTTCTGGGCGGCCTTGGCCTGCTGCACTTGATTCCACTGTCGAATATCCAGTACGAGCAGCTGGCTTCCCAGGCACTGGGCCGGCCGGTGAAAATCGGCTCCGTGCACTTTTCGGTGATTACCGGCGTCGAGCTCAAATTCGAGGGACTCGCGATCGGCGACACCGTGCGCGCCGCGAATGTCCGCGCGGCTCCGCAGATCGGCACGCTCTTCGGCGACAAGAAAGTCCTCACGCACGTCGTCATCGAAGGGCTATCGGTGCCGCAGAGCGAATTCGGCGCGCTGTTTGGCGCCCTCAAGGGCGACGGCCTGACAATCGCGCGCGTCACTGCACTCAAGGCCAAATTTCCCGGAACCGTGCCGCTGCCTGAAATGGATGTCGAGATCGCGCTCGGAGCGGACAGGGCGGTGAAGGCCGTCGACTTCAAGTCCGCCGAAACCAAGCTCGAAGGCCGTCTGGTGCCGCAGGGCGAAGGCGCCAGCGTGGAATTCAGCGCGGGAACGCTTGCGCTCCCGTTTGCACCGGCGGTTGCGCTGTCGAACTTCAGCGCCAAAGGCACGATTGCCGCGCAGGAAATCGCGCTGAGCGCGTGGAGCGCGAAACTTTTCGACGGCCAGCTCTCCGGTACCGCGCGCATCCGGTGGGGCGCTCGCTGGAGCATCGACGGCGAATTGCGCGCCAGGCAGATGAACGTGAGCGTGCTTGCGCCGGCTTTGATGTCGGAAGGCAGGGCGGACGCGCGCGGCACCTATTCGATGGGGGGCGCAGTGCCCGACAAACTCGGTGCCGATGCGCGCATCGAAGGCAGCTTTGTCGTCAGCAAAGGCGTGCTCGGCAGCTTCAGCCTTGCCCGGGGTCTGCAAACCTCCGGCGGACAGTTCAGCGGCCGCACGGAGTTTTCCGAGCTCGCCGGGGTGGGCGCCTACAACAAGGGCGCGGTGCAGTTGCGCGACATGAAACTCGCGGCCGGCTTGCTGTCAGCCAACGCGATGGCGGACATCGAACCCGGCGGACGCGTTTCCGGCCGCATCAACGCCGAGCTCGGCACGCAGCGCGGGACGTTCATGCTCACGGGCACCTCGACCGAACCGCAGATCAGGAAGTAGGCGGCACGCGCCCGGATGCGGCGCTGCAAGAACGCCGCGGGTATAATTCAGCTTTACCGGCTCAAGCAGCGCGATGTCCACGATTCTCAAGCTGCGCGGCGCACGCGCGCACTCTGATTTCCGTCTCGCCAAGCTCCTTCCGCAACTCAAGGCTGTCCATCCGGGCGTGCAGGCCGTAGCCGCCGAATTCCGCCACTTTGTCGAGGTCGCAGTTGCGCTCGACGCGCGCGAAAGCGGATTGCTCGACCAGCTGCTGACATATGGCGAGCCGCTGAAGAAAAGCCCCGCGACTGACCAGCTTTTCCTTGTCGTGCCGCGCATCGGGACGATCTCGCCGTGGTCGTCCAAGGCGACCGACATTGCGCGCCAGTGCGGCCTCGCGAAAGTGCGCCGCATCGAGCGCGGCACCGCGTTCCACCTGAAGGTCTCGGGCACCCTCGATTGCGACCCTGCCCGGCTGGCCGCGTGCCTGCACGATCGCATGACCGAAACGGTGCTCGCCTCCGAGGCAGGGGCCGACGCGCTTTTCGCGCATGTCCCGCCGCGTGCGCTCGGCTCGGTCCCCCTCGGAAAGAACGCGCGCGCGGCGCTTGAAAGCGCGAATACGCGGCTTGGCCTGGCGTTGTCGGCCGACGAGATCGAGTACCTCGCCGATGCATATGCGGCGCTCGGCCGCGACCCGACCGACGCGGAACTCACGATGTTCGCGCAGGCCAATTCCGAGCATTGCCGCCACAAGATCTTCAACGCCGCGTGGATCGTCGACGGCGAGAAGAAGGAGCACTCCCTTTTCGGCATGATCAAGCACACCCACGCTGTCAATCCGCAGGGCACGGTGCTCGCCTACACGGACAACGCGGCGATCATGGAAGGGCGCCTCGCCGGTCGCTTTTATCCCGGCGCGGGCGGCGTGTACAAAGCCCACGCCGAGCTCACCCACACGGTGATGAAGTGCGAGACGCACAACCATCCCACGGCGATCTCGCCCTTTGCGGGCGCGGCGACCGGCGCGGGCGGCGAAATTCGCGACGAGGGCGCGACGGGCCGCGGCGCCAAGCCCAAGGCGGGCCTCGCGGGTTTTTCGGTGTCGAACCTGCGCATTCCGGGGGCGCTGCAGCCGTGGGAACACGAAGACTACGGCCGGCCGGGCCGCATCGTGTCGGCCTTCGACATCATGCTCGAAGGTCCGATTGGCGCCGCGGCATTCAACAACGAATTCGGCCGTCCGAACCTTGCCGGCTACTTCCGCTCGTTCGAGCAGGCGGTGGCCGGCATCCAGCGCGGCTACCACAAGCCGATCATGCTGGCCGGCGGCATCGGCAACATCGCGGATGCGCAGTCGGCGAAGGCGGGGATGCCGCCCGGCACCCTGCTCATCCAGCTCGGCGGGCCGGGCATGCTGATCGGCATGGGCGGCGGCGCGGCCTCGAGCATGGGTGCGGGCGCGAACGCCGAGGACCTGGACTTCGATTCGGTCCAGCGCGGCAATGCCGAGATCCAGCGGCGCGCGCAGGAGGTGATCGACCGGTGCTGGCAACTCGGCGCGGCCAACCCGGTGCTTTCGATCCACGACGTCGGCGCGGGCGGGCTTTCGAATGCCATGCCCGAGCTTGCGTACTCCGCGGGGCGCGGCGCGCAATTCGACCTGCGCGCCATTCCTTCGGAGGACACCGGCATGTCGCCGCGCGAGATCTGGTGCAACGAGGCGCAGGAGCGCTACGTGCTGGGCGTCGCCCCGCGGGATCTGGAGCGCTTCAGGGCCCTCTGCGAGCGCGAGCGTTGCCCCTTCGCGGTATTGGGTGCGGCGACCGCGGACGGCCGGCTCGTGGTGTCCGATCCGCAGCTGGGCGGCAAGCCCGTGGACCTCGCGCTGGAGACCGTCCTGGGCAAGCCGCCGAAGATGCTGCGTGACGTGAGGCGCGTTGGGCGGCCGCCCGCAAAATTTGAACCGGGGAGTATCGATCTAAAGCAAGCCGCCTACCGGGTGCTGCGCCACCCGTCGGTCGCAGACAAGACTTTCCTGATTTCGATTGGCGATCGCACCGTGGGCGGTTTGTGCTCGCGCGATCCTTTTGTCGGCCCGTGGCAGGTTCCCGTGGCCGACTGCGCAGTGACGCTGTTGGACTACGACGGCTATGCAGGCGAAGCTTTTGCGATTGGCGAGCGCGCGCCGCTCGCGCTGATCGACGGTCCGGTTTCGGGCCGCATGGCGGTGGGCGAAGCGGTGACCAATCTTGCAGCCGCGCGCGTGGATGCGCTTGACCGTGTGAAGCTGTCGGCCAACTGGATGGCCGCGGCGGGGTATCCGGGCGAGGATGCCGCGCTCTTCGACACCGTCAGGGCCGTGGCAATGGAACTGTGCCCCGCGCTTGGCATTTCAATCCCCGTGGGCAAGGATTCGCTGTCGATGCGCACGGCATGGAGCGATTACGGCGGGCAAAAAGAAGTCGTTGCGCCGCTCTCGTTGATCGTCACCGCGTTCGCGCCGGTGAGCGACGCGCGCGGCACGCTCACGCCGCGCCTGCGCACGGATAAGGGCGAGACGGAGTTGCTCCTCCTCGATCTCGGTGCAGGCAGGAACCGCCTGGGCGGCAGCATCCTCGCGCAGGTCCACAACCAGTTCGGCACGGAGGCACCCGATCTCGACGAGCCGCAGCGCCTCGCAGGTTTTTTTCGCGCGGTGCAGCGCCTTTCGCGAGCCGGGCTCGTGCTCGCCTATCACGATCGCTCCGACGGCGGCCTCTTTGCCACGCTGTGCGAGATGGCCTTTGCCGGCCATTGTGGCGTGACGGTCAGCCTGGATGCGATTGCGTCCGATGCATGGAGCGAGGACGTCGACGGTTTCAGGCGCAACGGCGAGGACCAGCTCGCCGGCCGCGTTCGCGATCGCGCGTTGGCCGCCCTGTTCTCCGAGGAGCTGGGCGCGGTGCTGCAGATTCGTGCTGCGGACCGGCAAAAAGTGATGGACCTGCTGCGCGAGGAGGGATCGCACGAATTCGCGAGCCTCATCGGCTTCACTAACGACAAGGATGAAATCCGCCTCACGCGGAACGCAAAGAACGTCTTTGCGGAAAAGCGCGTCGAGCTGCAGCGCGCCTGGTCCGAAACGACCTGGCATATGCAGGCGCTGCGCGACAACCCGGAGTGCGCCAAAGAGGAATACGACCGCGTCCTCGACGCGTCGGATCCCGGCCTTTCGATCGCGCTGACCTTCGATCCCGCCGAAGACATCGCCGCGCCCTATGTAGCGAAAGGCGCGCGTCCCAAGGTCGCCGTGCTGCGCGAGCAGGGCGTCAACGGCCAGGTCGAGATGGCGGCGGCTTTCGATCGCGCCGGTTTCGAAGCGGTGGACCTCCACATGACCGACATCATTGCGGGCCGCTCGAGCCTGTCAGGGTTCGCCGGCTTTGCCGCGGGCGGCGGGTTCTCGTATGGCGACGTGCTCGGCGCGGGGCAGGGCTGGGCCAAGTCCATTCTTTTCAATCCCCGCGCGCGCGAAGAGTTCGAAGCTTTCTTCCGCCGCGGCAACACGTTCGCGCTCGGTGTCTGCAACGGCTGCCAGATGATGAGCGCGCTCAAGTGCCTGATCCCCGGGGCGGCGCAGTGGCCGGCCTTCCTGCGCAATCGCTCCGAGCAGTTCGAGGCGCGATTCGTCGAGGTGGAGATCACGCCCAGCCCGTCCCTGTTCTTCGAGGGCATGGCTGGCAGCCGCATCCCGGTGGCGACTGCGCACGGCGAAGGGCGCGCGGTGTTCGATTCGCCCGAACACATGAAAAACGCCCTGGTCGCCATGCGCTTCGTCGATCATCGCGGCAAGGTAGCCGAGACCTATCCGCAGAACGCGAACGGCTCGCCGCAGGCAATCACCGGCCTGACGACGGCCGACGGCCGCTTCACGGTCGTGATGCCGCACCCGGAGCGCGTGTTCCGGTCGGTGCAGATGTCCTGGGCACCGGACCATGCGAAAGAAGATTCGCCCTGGATGCGCATGTTCCGCAATTGCCGCCGCAAGGTCGGCTGAGATCTTTTCCCGCAATCACACAGGAGATACCGCAATGACCGCAATCGTCCGCCACGAATCCAAAGCCATCCTCAGCAGCGCCGTCGAGCACGGCGACACGGTTTACCTCGCCGGCCTGACCGCCGACGACCAGTCGAAGGACGCCAAGGGGCAGGCCGCCCAGATCCTCGCCACCATCGATCGCCTGCTCGCCCTGTGCGGCTCCAATAAGTCGAAGATACTCACTGCGACCATCTGGGTGAGCGACATCCGCAATCGGGCGCTCATGAACGAGGCGTGGACCGCCTGGGCCGATCCGAAGAACCTTCCGGCCCGCGCGTGCGTCGAAGCGAAGATGGCCGATCCGAAGTGCCTGGTCGAAATCATGGTGGTCGCGGCCAAGTAGGCGGATTCGCGCGGGGGCAGCATGCTGGCCGGTCTCATCGTTTCGACGATCGCGTTTTTCGTGGCGAGC
>JANMXB010000597.1:0-7900 GCA_031380765.1 Pseudomonadota bacterium
TTCAAGTTCCGCGGCGCGTACAACGCGCTCTCACTTCTGTCGACCGAAGAGAGGACGCGCGGTGTGCTCGCCTACTCGTCGGGCAACCACGCGCAGGCCGTCGCGCTCGCCGGGCGCCTCATCGGCATCAAGGCCGCGATCGTGATGCCGATGGACGCGCCCCAGGTCAAGGTCGAAGCCACGCGCGGCTACGGCGCCGAGGTGGTGCTCTACGACAAGCACAGGGACGACCGTGAAGCCTTTGCCCGCGACATTGCCGCCAAACGCGGACTGGCCGTCGTGCCGCCCTTCGACCATCCGCATGTGGTCGCCGGCCAGGGCACGGCGGCGAAGGAACTGTTCGAAGAAGTCGGCAAGCTCGACTACCTGCTGGTCCCCTGCGGCGGCGGCGGCTTGCTTTCGGGCTGCGCGATTGCCGCACATGCGCTGTCGCCGGACTGCAAATCCGTCGGGGTCGAGCCGGAGCTGGGCGACGACGCGACACGTTCCTTCAAAACGAAAACGCTGCAGAGTTGCCACAACCCCGAGACGATTGCCGACGGGGCACGCACCCACTCGATGGGCAAGGTGACGTTTCCGCTGGTGATGAACTATGTAGCCGACATCGTGACCGTGAACGACACCGAGCTCTTGCGCAGCATGTTCTGGCTCTGGGAGCGCATGAAGATGGTGGTCGAACCCACCGGGGCGCTAGCCGCCGCCGCACTGCTCGAAGGCAAGCTCAGCGCAAAGGGCGCGCGCGTCGGCGTCATCATTTCCGGCGGCAACGTCGACCTCGATTGGGCAGCGCGGCAAAGGCTCGGCGCCCGGTAATGGCTGCACGAACGCGCTATCATCCGCGCCTCGCATTTCACTCACCCGGATTCCATTTCCCATGACACTGCCAGCCAAGATGCGCGCCGTCGAAATTTCGAAACCCGGCGGCCCCGAAGTCCTCAAGATCGGCGAGCGGGCCCTGCCGCAGCCCAAACCGCACGAAATCCTCGTCAAGGTCGCCGCTGCCGGGGTCAATCGTCCCGATGTCCTGCAGCGCATGGGCCTCTACGCGGTGCCACCGGATGCGTCCGACCTGCCCGGCCTCGAGATTGCCGGCACCGTCGCCGCGATCGGCGCCAACGTAAAACAATGGAAGGCCGGCGACCAGGTGTGCGCGCTCGTCCACGGCGGGGGGTACGCCGAGTACTGCGTCGTTCCCGAAGTGCAGGCGTTGCCGGTGCCCAAAGGCCTTTCGCTTACCGAGGCGGCTTCGCTGCCCGAAACGTTCTTCACCGTATACAGCAACGTATTCGACCGCGGCGGTCTCAAGGCGGGCGAGTCGTTGCTCGTGCAGGGTGGATCCTCGGGCATCGGCGTTACAGCGATCCAGATGGCGGCGGCCCTCGGTGCCCGCGTTTTCACGACCGCGGGCACAGACGAGAAATGCGCCGCGTGCGTAAAACTCGGCGCGGAAAAAGCGTTCAACTACAAGACCGGCGACTGGGCGGAAGAGTTGAAAGCCGCCACCGGCGGCAAGGGCGTCAACGTCATCCTCGACATGGCCGGCGGGGACTTCGTGCCCAAGGAGCTCAAGAGCCTTGCGGATGACGGACGCCTGGTGATGATCGCCTTCCTGCGCGGCAACAAGACCGAGGTCGACCTGAACGAAATCATGCGCAAGCGCCTGCAGATCACCGGCTCGACGCTGCGCCCGCGCCCCATCGAGTTCAAGGGGCAGGTGGCAAACTCGCTGCGCGAGCGCATCTGGCCGCTGATAGAGGCCGGCAAAATTAAGCCGGTCATCTTCAAGACCTTCCCGCTGGCCGAGGCCTCCGAAGCCCACAAGCTCATGGAGACTTCCCAGCACATCGGGAAAATCGTCCTTACCGTTTAGTTTTCTTCGGCGCCGGCCCGGGCGCCGCGAGCCGCCCGTCCCTCTTCGCTTCGCCTTTCAGCCAGGCGACAAAATCAACCACCTCCGGCCGGGCGGCCGCATTGTGCGCGACCTTGGCAAAATAGGCGCGCGCGGACTGGGCGACGCCCTTGAACGGCGCGACAAGCTCACCCGCAGCCAGTGCTTCACTGACCAGCGGCGTGCGTCCCATGGCCACCCCGTGACCGGCAATCGCTGCGGGGATGACCTGCTCGTAGCCTGAGAAGCGCAGGTTTCCCGCGGCACGCAGGTCGGGTAGGCCCGCCACCTCCAGCCAGACCCTCCAGTGCAGCCAGGGCCAGCGGCCCTCGGGATCGTCGACATGCAGCAGCACGTGGCGACTGAGGTCGGCGGTCTCGCGCAGCGGGCGCTTGGCGTCGGCCATCAGTCGCGGGCTGCACACCGGGAAGACCTGCTCCCCATGGAACAATCGCACCGAATCCTCCCCGGCCAGTGCCGGGGGGCAGTAGCGGATCGCGACGTCGACGCCGTCCCGCTCCAGGTCCTGGATGCGCACCTCCGCCGAAATGCGCACGTCCACGCCGGGGTGGGCGCGGGCGAACCCCGCCAGGCGCGGAATGAGCCAAAGTGAAGCGAAGCCCGCGGTCGTGCTCACGTAAAGGGACTTGTTGCCGGTGGACGCGCGCAGCCGGTCGGTCGCCGAACGCATGATCGCGAGGACCTGGGCGGCCACGGGATAGAACTGCTGGCCCGCCGCGGTAAGCGCCAGTGCCCGGTGGCGGCGCTCGAACAGCGCGGCGCCCAGTTGCTCTTCGAGCTCCTTGATCTGCCGGCTGACCGCGGACTGGGTGAGATGCAGTTCCTCGCCTGCGCGCGTGAAGGACAACAGGCGCGCGGCGGTCTCGAATCCGCGCAGCAGGTCGAGGGAAGGCAGCCTGGGCCGCGGAGTCGCATTCCCCCGCTTTGCATTCCCACTACTCATGCGTATCCTTCCGAATTAGCGTTTTACGGCAGCGCAGCAAAGAATGAGAATCCTCTCCGTCTGCAGGAAAAGCATGCAGCTTTTTCATCCGAATCGCAAGGAGCGCCTCATGCGCATAGAACTCAAATCCGGCGGCGCCGTCCGCCTTGAAGACGGTCAGACCCTGCGCGTCGTCGATGGGGCCGGCAGCACCCTGGTCTGCAAGGAAGGCACCCTCTGGGTGACTGAAGAAAACCAGCCGAAGGATGTCGTGCTCGAAGCTGGCGCGTGCGTGCGTCTCAAGCGCGCGGGCCTCACCCTCATCCAAGCCCTTTCTCCGGCGACGCTGTCGATCGCCTGAAGCGAACCGGCCGCCGCTTTGCTTCGATCGGTGGGCGGGCGGCACGACTAGAATAGGCGCTCACCCCGGACCCTCCGGGATGGAGAGCGCATGGCGCAAATCATGCCGCGTCCCGCGGCAACCCTGATCCTGCTGCGCGACGGCGATTCGGGACCCGAGATTTTTATGCTCAAGCGCAGCCCGTCGGCTGCCTTTGTGGCCAACGCCTATGTATTCCCGGGCGGAGGCCTCGACGCGGCCGACCACAAGGCGCTGGACCGCGTGCGCGGCCTTACCGAGGGCGAGGCCAACCGCAGGCTGGGCGTCGAAAGCGGAGGCCTCGCTTACTGGGTCGCCGCGGTCCGCGAGTGCTTCGAAGAGGCGGGTATCCTCATCGCGGTCGAGGAATCGGGCTCGCCGCTCGACCCCGCGCGGGCCGACGCGCTCGCCGCGCATCGCAACGCAGTCAACGCGGGGACGCTCGCCTTCGGCGAGCTGCTCGAGCGCGAGCGCCTGACGATTCCAGCCCAGAGCATCGCCTATTTCAGCCACTGGATCACCGCGCCCGGCCGCCCACGACGCTTTACCGCGCGTTTTTTCGTGGCCCGCGCACCGCGCGGACAGCACGGCTCGCACGACGACGGCGAGACCGTGGCAAGCGAGTGGGTGCGTCCGCAGGTGGCGCTCGAGCGTTGCGAAAAAGGCGAAATCGAACTCGTGCACCCGACGCGCATGTCGCTCACCGAGCTGGCCCCTTTCGGCCGGGCGGACGAGGCGTTTGAATTCGCAAGCAGCCGCATCGATATCGAGGCGGATGCGTCGTGCTGGGCAAACGGCAGGGACGGCAGGAAACTCTTTCGCCGCAACGATCCGCCTTATGCCGAAATCCACTGGAGCGATCCGGAAGAAGCCGGCGACACCAGCTACGATCTCGTGCCCGGCGTGGCGAAGCGTCTGGACCGCAACGTCACGCGCATCATCGCGCCCAATCCGGGCATGATGACCGGCCCCGGCACCAACGCTTACCTCGTCGGCGACGACGCTCTTGCGCTGATCGATCCGGGCCCCGCAATCGACAGTCATATCGAAGCGCTGCTTGCCGCCGGCGCAGGGAAGATCAAGTGGATCCTGTGCACCCACACGCACATGGACCATTCCCCCGCGGCAAAGCGGATCCGGGAAGCGACTGGCGCGATCCTAATGGGACGGCCCGCTCCACCCGGCACCAGCCAGGACCGGGGGTTTGCGCCCGATCGCGTGCTCGAGCACGGCGAGCGCATCGCTTGCGGACCGAATATGCTGCGCGCCATTCATACGCCGGGTCACGCCTCGAACCATGTTTGCTACCTGCTCGAAGAAACCCGCATGCTGTTCACCGGGGATCACGTCATGCAGGGTTCGACCGTCGTGATCAACCCACCCGACGGCGACATGCGCGCCTATCTCGCCTCGCTGGAGATGCTCCTCGCGGAGGACATCGCCGTTTTCGCCCCCGGACATGGCTACCTCATCGGCAGACCCCACAAGGAGGTGAACCGCCTCATAGCGCACCGCATGGCAAGGGAGGCGAAAGTCGTCGCGGCAATGCAGAAACTCGGTCCGGCGACGCTGGACGCGCTTGTCCCCGAGGTCTACGCCGATGTTTCCCCGAAGTTGTATCCGGTAGCCGCCCGCTCGCTCTCGGCGCATCTTGACAAACTCACCGCCGAGCACCGCGCGCTCATGCAGGACGGCCAATGGCGCCTCGCGCCATGAATGGCCAGCATGGAATTGTCCCGCCCCGGTGCTAAGATTGCGCCAAGGGTGTCCCGGCCCTTCCCCAACGCCGGTAGAGCAGGGCCGGTAAAGTCCCAGGAGAGGCGCATGGAAAACGAAAAGACCATGAAGATCATGACCAACCTCGACCGCAGCGGGGTCGAGGCCAAGCTTGCCGAGATCCGCGCGCTCGCGCAGTCGAAGAATCTCCCGGAACTGGCCGCGCTTTTCAACGGCGTCGAGGGCATGCCGCGGGCGCAGTTCGAGCAACGCATCACCAATGCGCTCAAGTGGCTGGCCGACAAGCCCGAACACAACGGCATCGCGGCACAGCTCGAGATGGTCGAGCTGAATCTTCGCAACCTCTAGACCGCGGCCGGCGGGACTGCGCTTTGGTGTCCCGCTTCGATCTCGACCTGTTTTGCATTGGCGGCGGTTCCGGCGGCGTGCGCGCGAGCCGCTTATGCGCGGGCTATGGTGCCAAGGTCGCGATCGCCGAGGAAAAATATTTCGGGGGAACCTGCGTCAACGTCGGCTGCATCCCGAAAAAGCTCTTCTCCTACGCGGCCCACTACCGTGACGACTTTCACGATGCGGCGGGCTTCGGCTGGACAGTAGCTGAACCGACTTTTCACTGGCCGACCCTTCTGGCCAACAAGAACAAGGAAATCGCACGCCTGAACGGCATTTACGAGGGCGTGCTGCAACGGGCCGGCGTGACGATGCACAAGGATCGCGCGACGATCGTCGATCCGCATACCGTCCAGTGCGGGGGCAAGACCTACACCACGCAGCACATCCTCGTCGCGACCGGCTCCTGGCCCACCGTGCCGGATATTCCCGGCAGCGAGCTGGGGATCACGTCGAACGAAGCCTTCTTCCTGCCGCACCTGCCCGCATCGATCGTCATCGTGGGCGGGGGCTACATAGCCGTCGAATTCGCGTCGATCTTCAATGGACTGGGCGTCAAAACCACACTTGTCTACCGGGGGAAGCGCCTGTTGCGTGGGTTCGACGGCGATCTCGGCCTTCACCTGGCCGACGAAATGGAGAAGAAAGGTGTCGCCGTTCGCCTCGAGCGCGACATTGCCGCAATCGAGAAAAGCGCCCATGGCGCCTTGTCGCTGACCTTCCGCGACGGCGGGCATGGCGAAGCCGATGCGGTGATGTTCGCCACCGGCAGGAAACCCAACACGAGCAATCTCGGGCTTCAGGCCGCGGGCGTAAAGCTCGCCGCTGACGGCGCAGTCCGCGTCAATGACTATCTGGCGAGCTCGATCGACTCCATCCATGCCATCGGAGATGTGACGAACCGCATCAACCTGACCCCGGTGGCGACAGCGGAAGGCATGGCTCTGGCGAAAACCCTTTTCCAGGGCAAGCCGACCCTGATGGACTACGACAACATCCCGACCGCGGTTTTCGCGATCCCGAACCTGGCCACTGTGGGACTGCCTGAAGAACTCGCGATTGCACGCGGCCACAAGGTCGAGATCTACCGGACTTCGTTTCGCGCCCTCAGGCACACCCTTTCGGGCAGTGAGGAGAAGACCTTCATGAAGCTGGTGGTCGACGCCACGAGCCAGCGCGTCCTTGGCGCCCACATGATGGGTCCGGACGCAGGGGAAATCATCCAGGGCATCGCCATCGCGCTCAAGTGCGGCGCGACCAAGGCGCAGTTCGATTCCACCATCGGCATCCACCCCACCGCAGCCGAAGAATTCGTCACCATGCGGGAAAAATTTTCTTCCTGAAGGACCACCAATGAACGGCGCCGAAAGCCTCGCACGCACGCTGCTCGCCTCCGGGGTCGAAGTGTGCTTCGCCAACCCGGGCACTTCGGAAATGCATTTCGTCGCGGCCCTGGACCGTGTCCCCGGCCTGCGATGCGTGCTCGGCCTGCACGAGACGGTGGTCACCGGCTGCGCCGACGGCTACGCGCGCATGATGGGCAAGCCTGCAGCCACCCTGCTTCACTGCGGCCCTGGGCTGGCCAACGGCATCGCGAACCTGCACAACGGACGTCGCGCCCTCTCGCCCATCGTGAACGTGGTCGGCGACCAGGCGACTTATCACCGTCCCTACGATGCGCCCCTCACAGCGGACACCGAAGGCCTCGCGCGTGCCGTCTCGCATTGGGTACGTACCTGCGCGACGGCGGGCGAAGTGCCGGCGGCAGGCGCAGCCGCGGTGCAGGCGGCGCGGACTTCGCCCGGGCAGATCGCAACGCTGATCCTGCCGGCGGACACCGCGTGGAACGAAAGTACGGGCCCCGCGGCGCCCCTGACCGTGCCGGCGCGCCCGCGTGTCGCGCCGGAGACGCTTGCAACGGTCGCGCGCGTCCTGCGCAGCGGCGCGCCTTCGATGCTGGTGCTCTCGGGAGGCGCGCTTTCCGAAGCCGGGTTGCGCGCTGCACATCGCATTTCGGTAAAAACCGGCGCGAAACTGCGCGTGCCTACCCAGATCGCACGCATGGCCCGCGGGCGCGGCCGGCCCCAGATCGACCGCATTCCCTACGCTGTCGATCGCGCACTCGAAGTCCTTGGCGGCCTCGCGCATCTCGTGCTCGTCGGCGCGAAACCTCCCGTCGGCTTTTTCGCCTATCCCGGAAAACCGAGCGAGCTCTGGCCGCGGGATTGCACCGTGCACGTACTTGCGCGGGCTGAAGAGGACCAGGTCGCAGCGCTCGAGATACTCGCCGACGAACTCGGTGCTCCGCGCGAAGTTGCCATTCCCGAAGCGCCAAAGGCGGTGCTTGCGACCGGCAAGTTCTCGCCGGAAGCCTTCGCGAGCACGATTGCGGCGCTTATTCCGGAGAACGCCATCGTCGCCGAAGACGCGGTGACATCGGGGCGCCAGCTGTTCGCGCCGACGTTCGCCGCAGCGCCAAACGACTGGATCCAGATCACCGGGGGGGCAATCGGCTGCGGGCTGCCGATCGCCACAGGCGCGGCCGTCGCCTGCCCCGATCGCA
>JANMXB010000251.1:0-4891 GCA_031380765.1 Pseudomonadota bacterium
GACCGTAGGCAGGCCGAGCACGTCGGCAAACACATCGTTCGGCAGCGAGCCGCCGAGGTTCGGCAGGATCGCGGGTTTCGCGCCGGTGGTCCGCTCGATCGAGGCAGCGGTCCATTTCACCCACGGATGGTCCGGATCCAGCCGCGTGGCAGCGAAGTAGCCTTCGCGTGAAGGCGCAAGCTGCACCATCGAAAATCCGTTCGCGTCCAGGTGACGGCGCAATGCGGGAAGGATGACTTCCGGTTCCACGCCGACCACGTAGCGCAGCTGGCAATGCGCGCTTGCGCGCGGGGGAATGGCGTTTACGGGTTTGTCGGGATTCCCGGTCACGAACGCAAGCACCTCGAAGCTGCACCAGCCGAACACCCGCTCCGCGCTGGTCAGCCCCGGCTCGCCCCAGTCGGCATCGATCTCCGGGCCGTCGTCCCCGCCTGCGATCACCAGGCCGTCGAGCGCGCGGCGCACCGAAGGCGTGAGCGACGTCGGCCGCCACTCCGGAATTCGAATCGCGCCGTTGACGTCGGTAATCGAGGCGATCGCATGCGCGAGCACGATACCGGGATTGCGCAGCAGGCCGCCCCAGTTGCCGGAGTGATGGCCGCCTTTGCGCAGGTCGAGCGTGAGATCGAAGTTGTAGGCACCGCGCGAGCCGAGAAAAATCGTCGGCTGGTGCGGCTGCAGGCGCGGGCCGTCGGAAGCGATGAGCACATCCGCGCAAAGGAGCGACTTGTGTTCCGCACACACGTCCTTCAAACCGGGCGAGCCGACCTCCTCGCCGGTTTCGATGAGGACCTTGAGGTTGAAGCCGAGGCGTCCGCGTGCCTTGAGCACCGCGTCCATGGCGGCGAGGTTGATCGTGTGCTGGCCCTTGTTATCCGCGGTGCCGCGGCCGTACAACCGGTCGCCTTCGCTCGTAACCATCCATGGCGACAGGCCCTTGCGCCATTGCTCGTCCTGCCCGCGGATCACGTCGCCATGGCCGTAGGTCAGCACTGTAGGCAGCGCCGGATCTTCGATGCGCTCGGCCACCAGGAACGGTCCGCCCTTGCCGGAAGGATTCGGCAGGATGGTGCACTTGAAGCCCTGCTTCTCGAGGATCGGCTGCAGCTCGTCCTTGATGTAGTAGGTAAGCGCGAGGCTGCGCTCCGGGTTCTGGCTTTCGGTGGGAATGGCGACGCGGCGCGCAAGGTCGGCGGCAAATCCGCCGCTGTCGAAATAGGACTCGATGGCGGCGATCGTTTCTATCCGGCTCATGCCTGTCTCTCCTGAGCTTGCAGTGCCAATGCTGTGGTGCGCAATCGGGCGCAACCCATCGCCGCGACTATCTATGTTAGGGTAATCCGGTCCGTTCCGAGGCGTTGTTTCAGGCGACCCAAATAAGACCTAACGCTGATGCAAGCCTACATCCTGCGACGGTTGCTGGCCCTCGTTCCCACGCTGTTCCTCGCCAGCGTCATCGTGTTCGTCACGGTGCGGCTCATTCCCGGCGACATCATCGACATGATGCTCAGCCAGAACGACGTCAGCGCCGACAAGAAAAGCCGCGACCAGCTCGTCCAGGCAATGGGCCTCGACCGGCCGATGGCCGAGCAATACCTGCACTGGGCCGGCCGGATCCTGCTGCACGGCGATTTCGGCAGGTCGCTCTGGCAGAACAATCCGGTCTCCGAGCAGCTGCTCGCGCGCGTGCCGGTGACGTTCGAACTCGGGCTCATGGGCCTCATCGTCGCCCTGCTCCTGGCGATCCCGATCGGCGTGTACTCGGCGATCCGCCAGGACACGACCGGTGACTATGTCGCGCGGTCATTCTCGATCCTCGCCCTGTCGGTGCCCAGCTTCTGGATCGGCACCATGGTGATGGTGTTCCCCTCGATCTGGTGGGGCTGGTCGCCCGAGGTGAAATTCGTGCCGTTCAGCGAGAACCCGCTGCAAAGCGTGAAGCAGATGCTGGTTCCTGCGCTGATCCTCGGCGTGGCACTTTCGGCCGTGACCATGCGTCTGACCCGCACGATGATGCTCGAAGTGCTGCGCCAGGACTACATCCGCACCGCCTGGGCCAAGGGCCTCACCGAGCGCCTGGTGGTGATGCGCCATGCTCTGCGCAATGCGCTGATCCCGGTGGTTACACTGGTCGGGCTGCAGGCGCCGTTGCTCATCGGCGGCGCGGTGATCCTCGAGCAGATCTTCGTCATCCCGGGCATGGGGCTGCTCCTGCTCGACGCGGTAAACCAGCGCGACTATCCAATCATCACCGGCGTGTTCCTCGTCGTGGGCGTATCGGTGATGCTCATCAACCTGATCGTGGACATCAGCTATGGCCTCCTCGACCCGAAAGTGAGATATAGATAGTGAGTCAGCGATAGTGAGTCAGCGCTGATGTCCGCGATCGCGATGCCCGCACCGCCTGCGGCCCTCGGCACGCCCAACGCCCCGGCCGGATTTCTGCGCCGGCTGTTCCGCGACAAGCCGCTGGGCGCGGCCGGCGGCGTGATCTTCGTGTTGTTCCTATTCTGCGGCATCTTCGCCGACTGGCTCGCGCCCTACGGCATGAACCAGATCAACCCGGTCAACCGTCTCAAGCCGCCCTCGCTCGAGTTCCTGTTCGGCACCGACAACCTCGGGCGCGACATGCTCTCGCGCTGCCTCTACGGCGCGCAGCTCTCGGTAATCATCGGTCTCTCGGCCGCGACACTCGCGACCACGATTTCGGTGCTGATCGGCATCATCACCGGCTATCTCGGCGGAAAGGTCGACCTCATCACCCAGCGTTTCGTCGACGCATGGATGAGCTTTCCGGACCTGATCATCCTGATCGTCGTTGTCTCGGTAGTCGGACCGGGCATGCCGCAGATCATCGTGACCCTGGGCATGCTGCTGGGCATCGCGGGCTCGCGCATCATCCGCAGCGCGGTGGTCTCGGTGCGCGAGAACATGTACGTCCACGCCGCGCAATCGACGGGAGCCTCGACCGCGCGCATCCTCTGGCGCCACATCCTGCCCAACGTGCTGCCGCCGATCATCGTGCTGTTCACCACCCGTGTGGGTACCGTGATCCTCGCGGAATCCGGACTGTCGTTCCTGGGGCTGGGCGTCCCGCCGCCGGCGCCCACGTGGGGCGGCATGCTCTCGGGCGCCGGCCGCACTTTCATGTTCCAGGGGCCGTGGCTGGCACTTGCCCCGGGCCTGTGCCTTACCGTAGTGGTGTACGCGACCAACATGTTCGGGGATGCACTTAGGGATCTTCTCGATCCACGCATGCGTGGATCGCGCTGACAAAACCAAATCCTGAGGAGGAGACGATGATGGCACTTCGAATTGGCAAGACGATAGGCGCGCTGCAGCTCTCGCTGGCGCTGTGCGCGGGGAACGCGTTCGCGCAGGCGGAAAAGCCGCAGTATGGCGGCAGCCTCGAGATCGGCACCGTGTTCTACACCCTCTCGGCGCTCTCGTGGGACCCGGCCGACTGGAACTGGAAGCAGAACCACGACATGGGCCAGTTCTACGAGCAGTTGTTCGCCGGCGACCTCACCAAGGCGAAACGCAACGGCGGCAAGCATCCCTTCGTGTCGGACGCCTACCTGCCCTCCGACGCGATCCGCGGCGAGCTGGCCGAGAGCTGGCAATGGAAGGAAAACCCGATGCGGGTCGAGGTCAAACTGCGCAAGGGAGTGATGTTTCCGGCCAAGGCGGGCGTGATGGCGTCGCGCGAGCTGACGGCGGAGGATGTCGTGTTCAGCTACAACCGGCAGGACAAGAGCCCCAAGAAGATCCCCGGCTACCTCGACCATATTTCCAGGGTCGAGGCCGCCGACAAGTACACCGTGGTGTTCAACTTCAAGGAATACAACGCCGAATGGGACTACCGCTTCGGCTGGGGCTACTACTCGGGCATCATCCCCAAGGAGGTGGTCGACGCCGGCGCGAACAACTGGAAAAACGCCAACGGCACCGGGCCGTTCGTGCTGGCCGATTTCGTGCAGGGCAATTCGAACACGTACGCAAAAAACCCGATCTACTGGGACAAGGAAAAGTTCGCCGGACAGGAGTACAAGCTGCCGTTCGTCGACAAGGTCGTCTACCGCACGATCCGGGACGAGGCCACGCTGTATGCGTCGCTGCGCACCGCCAAGCTCGATATCGCGGAAGCCATCCGCTGGAGCGCGGTGGACGAGCTCAAGAAGAACGCGCCGCAGCTCAAGTGGTCGCGTGCCCTCTCCCACCTGGGGCAATTCGTGGCGCTGCGCGTGGATACCAGGCCTTTCGACGATATCCGCGTGCGCCGGGCCCTCAATATGGCCGTCAACAAGCAGGAGATCGTCAAGGCCTTCTACGGCGGGAACGCCGAGCTGTTTTCCTATCCCCAGCATCCCGATTACGCGGGCTACTTCGAGCCGCTCGAGGCGATGCCCGATTCGGTCAAGGAACTGTTCGTCTACAACCCGGACAAGGCGAAGAAGCTGCTGGCCGAAGCGGGCTACCCGAAGGGCTTCAGTTTCAAGGTCCAGGTGTGCTCATGCTCGCCGGACCACATGGACCTGGTGCCGCTGCTTGCCGCCTATCTCGAAAAAGTCGGCGTGAAGATGGAAATCCAGCCGATGGAATACGGCGCGTTCCTCTCGGCGATGACCACCAAGACCAACGCGCCTGGCTACCTCATGAACAACAGCCACAACAACCCGACCACGACGATCCGCAAAAGCTTCATCAAGGGCCAGGTCTGGAATCCGTCGCAGTGGGCCGACCCCGAGTACGACCGCAAGATGAATGTCGTGTTCCTCGAGCGCGACGAGGCGAAGCGCCAGGCGATGCTCAAGGAAATGACGCGCGAGATTCTCGACAAGGCGCCCTACATCTGGCTGCCCACGGCGTACAACTTCACGGCGTGGTGGCC
>JANMXB010000696.1:0-4139 GCA_031380765.1 Pseudomonadota bacterium
CCTGGAGGTGCCGGTCAGGGAGCGTCCGGCGCTGGAGGCCGTCGCGCGCCAGCTCGGTCTCGTGGGGCTGCCGCCGGCCGAGGCCCTCCGGCGCGTAAATACCTATTTCGCCGGGTTCGAATACACCACCGTGCGCAACCATCCCTTCTCGGAGCTCGTTCCCGGAAGCGAGACACCGCTCGCGGAATTCCTCAACACGACGCGCCGGGGGCATTGCGAATATTTTGCCACCGC
Source organism: Pseudomonadota bacterium (assembly GCA_031380765.1). Taxonomy (GTDB): domain Bacteria; phylum Pseudomonadota; class Gammaproteobacteria; order Burkholderiales; family SG8-39; genus SZAS-79. Next base: position 235 of record JANMXB010000696.1, read on the forward strand.
CACGACGCTGCTCCTGCGCACGGCAGGAATCCCGGCCCGCTACGCCACGGGCTTTGCCGTGCAGGACTGGAGCAGTTGGGAAAATGCATGGGTCGTGCGCCAGCGGCATGCGCACGCCTGGGCGCGCGCCTTCGTCGCCGGCCGCTGGAGCGATGTCGATACGACGCCGCCCGCCTGGTTCGAGGCCGAGGAGTCGCTCGCCCCTTTCGGCCAGAAACTGACCGATTTTTTTCGCTGGGCGGGCTTCCGCTGGAGCACGCGCGACGACAGCGAAACCCGCTCCCTCGCCTGGGGCGTCGTGGCGCTGGCGGCGCTGATCCTCGTCTGGAAGCTGGTGACCGAAGGCGGCCTGGTGCGCCTGGCCGAGCGCATCGGCGGGACCAGGCCCGACCGTCCGGGTGCCGACTCCGAGTTCTTCACGGTGGAAGCCGAACTCGCCAGGAAAGCGCCCCGCCGGCCGAGCGAACCGCTGCTCGAGTGGCTATCACGCGCGGCAGCGGCACTCGAGCCCGGAGTGCGTGTCCAAATCGAAAGGCTGGCGGCCTTGCACTACCGCTATCGGTTCGATCCCTCCGGTCTGGGACCGGATGAGCGCTCGCGGCTCTCGACAGGATGCGGAGAACTCCTTTCTGCAATGCGTGGCCGCGTAAAATAGCGCTCCCCCAAGAGGAGAATTCCCATGTCCAGCGGCGCCCACGTCGATCCTTCGAATAAGAAAATCGCGCTCCAGATTGCGATCCTTGCCGTTGTGCTCGCGTTTTCCGAAACCCTGGGCAAGGGCGCGCAGACCTCTGCCCTGAGCTACAACATCGAAGCCTCCAACCTGTGGTCTTTTTTCCAGGCCAAGACGATCCGGCAGACCATCATGCGCACGCAAGCCGAGGGCCTCGAGGCCCAGTCGGGCGACAAGGGCACCGACGCGGTGAAAAAGCAGATCGACACCTGGCGCAAGACCGCCGACCGCTACCAGTCCGAGCCCGAGACCAACGAGGGACGCAAGGAGCTCGCTGCCCGCGCCAAAAAAGCGGAGGAAAAGCGCGACCGGTCGCTCGCCTCTTACCATCACTACGAGGTGGCCTCCGCCGCCGTGCAGATCGCGATCGTGCTCGCCTCTGCGGAGGTGATCACCAGCGTCGTCGCGCTCGGGTGGGCCTCCGCGGCGTTAGGTGTCGCGGCGGTTGCGTTCTGCCTGATCGGCTATTTCTGGCCGATGGCCGTGCACCTTTTCTAGGTCATGCGACGGCTGCGGAAGCTTTACCAGCCAGTTAGCGCTTCCAGGACGGCGGCCGGCCGGCGTCGATCCGGTAACGCTCGATCGCTTTGGCGACCGTGTCGCGGGTGACCGCGCCTTCTTCGGCCAGGGCGGCCAGCGCGGCGACGGTGATGTGCTCACGGCTGACCTCGAAAAAATCGCGCAAAGCCGCGCGGGTATCGCTGCGGCCGAAGCCGTCGGTCCCCAGCGCCACGTATTTGCGCGGCACGAAAGCGCGAATCAGTTCAGCCACGGCACGGACGTAGTCGCTGGCGGCAACCACTGGCCCTTTGGTCGTGAGCAGCTGCCGCGCAACCCAGCTCGCCTGTTGTGGCGCGAGCGGATTGAGACGGTTGGCGCGTTCCACCTCCATGCCGTTGCGTCCGAGTTCGGAGAAGCTGGTGACGCTCCAGACGTTGGCGGCGATGCCCCAGTCTGTCTCGAGCAGTTCGCCCGCGGCAATCGATTCGCGCAGGATGGTCCCCGAGCCAAGGAGCTGAATGCTCGCGCCCTCACGCGCCTGCAGACGGTACAGGCCGCGCAGGATGCCTTCTTCAGCGCCGGCGGGAATCCCCGGCTGGACGTAATTCTCGTTCATCACCGTGACGTAGTAGAAGACGTCCTCCCTGGCCTCGAGCATGCGGCGCGCGCCGTCCTGCACGATCACGGCCAGCTCGTAACCGAAGCACGGGTCCCAGGCCCGCAGGTTGGGAATGGTGGACGCCACAAGGTGGCTCGACCCGTCCTCGTGCTGCAGACCTTCGCCGGAGAGCGTCGTGCGCCCGGCGGTCGCGCCAATGAGAAAGCCGCGCGAACGCTGATCCGCAGCGGCCCAGATGAGGTCCCCGACGCGCTGGAACCCGAACATGGAGTAATAGATATAAAACGGCAGCATCGGCTCGCCGTGCGCGCTATAGCTGGTGGCAGCGGCGATCCATGACGACAACGCGCCCGCCTCGGTGATGCCTTCCTCCAGGATCTGCCCGTCCTTCGCCTCCTTGTAGAAGAGGAGCTCGTCCTTGTCCTCGGGCTCGTAGAGTTGTCCCACCGCGGAGTAGATGCCCACCTGGCGGAACAGGCTTTGAATGCCGAAAGTGCGGGCTTCATCAGCGACGATGGGCACCACCCGCTTGCCCAGATTGGGATCCTTCAACAATTGGGAAAGCATCTGCACGAACACCATCGTGGTCGACTGTTCGCGCTCGCGGGTGCCTTCCAGCAAGCGCGGGAAGGCGGTAATGGGCGGCACCGGAATAGCTGCGCACTCAGCGCTGCGCGCCGGCAGGAATCCGCCGAGCTTTTCGCGCCGCGCGTGCAGGTACCTGATCTCGGGGCTGGAGGGCCCTGGCGTGTAAAAACGCACGGCCTCGACATCCTCTTCCGTCAACGGCAGCGTAAAGCGATCACGAAACGCCCGCAACGCCTCGGTGTCGAGTTTCTTCTGCTGGTGGGTGCCCATCTTGCCCTGGCCGGACTCGCCCATGCCGTAGCCCTTCTTGGTCTGGGCGAGGATCACCGTAGGGCGTCCCTTGTGGTTCGAGGCGGTGGCGTAAGCGGCGAAAATCTTCACCGCGTCATGCCCGCCGCGCCGAAGACGATCGATGTCCGCATCCGTCATGTGCGAGACGAGGGCCTGCAGATCGGGATACTTGTTGAAGAAATGCTCGCGGTTGAAACGGCCGTCCGTGGCAGCGTAGGTCTGGAATTCGCCGTCGACGGTTTCATGCAGACGCTTCAGGAGGACGCCTTCCTCGTCGCGCGCGAAGAGGTTGTCCCAGTCGCCGCCCCATAGCAATTTCACGACGTTCCACCCGGCGCCCGCGAACAGGCCCTCGAGCTCCTGGATGATCGAGCCGTTGCCGCGCACGGGCCCGTCGAGCCGCTGCAAGTTGCAGTTGACGACGAAGATCAGGTTGTCCAGGCCTTCGCGCGCAGCGAGGGAAAGACCGGCGAGGGACTCGGGCTCGTCCATTTCGCCGTCGCCGACAAACGCCCAGACCTTGCGCTCCGCAGTGTCGAGCAGGTTGCGATCCGTCAGGTAGCGCATGAAGCGCGCCTGATAGATCGCGGTGATCGCCCCCAGGCCCATGGAGCCGGTGGGAAACTGCCAGAAATCGGGCATCAGCCAGGGGTGCGGATAGGACGAAAGGCCCTTGCCGCCGGTTTCGCGCCGGTAACTGTCGAGTTGCGCTTCGGTGAGACGCCCTTCCAGAAAAGCACGTGCGTAGACACCGGGGGCGGAGTGCGGCTGGAAGTACACGAGGTCGCCGGACTGTCCCGCGCGAAAGAAGTGATTGAACCCGACTTCGAACAGATCGGCGGCTGACGCGTAGCTCGCAATGTGGCCGCCCAGCTCCGGATGGGCTCGGTTGGCGCGCACGACCATGGCAAGCGCGTTCCAGCGGACGATGGAACCCAGGCGCCGCTCCACTTCCAGGTCGCCGGGGAATTGCGCCTGCTCGGAAAGCTGCACGCTGTTGCGGTAAGGCGTGCTCATGACCGGCGGCATGGGCACACGCCGCGCCCTTGCGTGCTCGAAGAGCTTGCGCAGGATGAAAGTTGCGCGCTCCCGCCCTTCGGCCGCGACCAGCGCATCGAACGCGTCAAGCCATTCGCGCGTTTCCGCCGGATCGGCATCCGGGGGATTCACGCG
>JANMXB010000699.1:0-2998 GCA_031380765.1 Pseudomonadota bacterium
GCCGCCGCCGACTCCGCCGGGCGATTCATTCACCGGCCACGATCTGCCCGTCGATGTAATACCAGCGCCCGTCCTGACGCACGAACCGGCTGGTCTCATGCATGCGCTGCGCGCGTCCGTTGACGCGGCAGCGCGCGACGAACTCCACCACCCCCGCGTCCCCCGCCGCCTCGGCGCGCCGCACTTCCAGCCCCAGCCATTTCACCGGGGACAACTCCAGCTCTCCCGGGGACGTGGACGGATGCCAGGTGGCGAGCAGGTAGTCGATCAGGCCCACGACGTAGGCGCTGTAGCGGGATCGCATGAGTGCTTCTGGCGCAGGCGCGTGCACTCCCGCCCCGAGTCCGGCATGCAACGGCTGGCAGCAAGCGGCGTAAGCCTGCGCATCGGCCTCCAAACTCCGACAGGGGCACGGATAGTTGCGCGGTAGGGCGAGGGGACGGGAGGACAAGTGACGAAGCTCGACGGCGGTTCAGTGTCCCGCTTGCCGCCGGGTGCGGTGGCGCTTCGGATACAGGTCCTCGGTCAGCGCTTCCATCGCCGTGGTGAGATTGTCCATGGGATGGGCCTTGCAGTAGCCGTCGATGAAGCGCATCGCCGCCTCGAAATCCGTGATGCCGAGGACGTCGTAGGTGTCCTGCGTCTGCCGGTTGAACGCAGTGATGTAGCCGGCGATCCAGCCGCGGACATTCATGAGCGCCGGCGTGCGCTCCTCCGAACTCTGCAGGCGGCGGAATTCGCGACAGCTTTCGGGGCGCTGGCTCCAGTAAGCACCCTCCGCGTCTGCCGCCATCGCCGATGCCGCCGCTGCGCAAAGTACCGTTGCAAACAGGATTCGCTTCATCGTTTCACCTCATGCCTGTAGTCTGGCGAATTGTTCGAAACAATCAATGGCAGCATTTCACCCGCTTAGCCAATAGGGACGCGTACCTTAGGGCAAAAATGGCAGCATTCAACCGGCGGCATTCGCTTCGCCGATATGTTTCTCCAGCGCCTTGAAGAACCTCCCCACCATGTACTTCGCCACGCCGGACAGTACACGCTGACCGACACCGGCGACCACGCCCCCCACTTCCGCGCTGCCCGCATAGCGCAGCAGGGTTTCATTCTCGCCCTTGGGCTCGAGGTCGAAAGCGGCGCTGCCTTTCATGAAGCCTATGGAGCCCTGCCCTTCGACCGCCAGCACGTAGTGCTCCGGCTCGCGCTTCTCGGTGATGGCGACGCTGCCCATGTATTCGCCGCTCACGTTGGCGACCTGCAGCTTGAGGCCCATCTCATAGCGGTCGTCGCCCAGCGCGCGCACCGCGTTGCACCCCGGAATGGTTTTCGCAAGCACGTCTGGATCGTTCAACAGCTTCCACAATCCGGTTTGCCCGATTGCAAGCGCCTGCTCGCCTTTCAGCTCGAGCGCCATGTCAGGTCCTGCACCAGCAATCGGGGCGTACGCGGAAGACTGCCTGCGCCGTGCCGCCGAGCACGGCTTTTTTCTCGTTCTCATCCACATGCGCGGCATGGATCAGCTTTTGCGGCTCGAGGTCGCCGATCGGAAAAGGCATGTCGGAGCCCATCATGATCTTTCCGGCCCCGGCCTTGCCGGCGAGAAACTCAAAGGCATCGCGATCGAACACGATCGAATCGAAGTACAGGGCCTCGAATCCTTTTCTCGGATCGGCGTACTTGCCCTGCGCAATGGTGAAGTTGCGCGCGAGGCGCCCAAGCACGTAAGGCAGCGCGGCGCCGCCGTGGGAGATCACGAGCTTCACGCCGGGGTATTTGAGCAGATGGCCCGAGTGAAGCAGTCGCGCCACCGCGATCGAGGTGTCGGCGACGCGTCCGATTGCGTTCACCAGGTCGTAGTCGGCGAGGCGAGGCTCGCCGCACAGGAACATCGGATGCAGGAACACGCCCGCCTTCCGGTCCGAGGCGGACTGCCAGAACGGATCGAGGCCCGGATCGTCGAGATTGCCGCCCTGCCCTTTCGGCAATGTGCCGATCATGAGGCCGCCGAATCCTGCTTCCATGGCCTCGCCCAACACCTGGGCGGCCATCTTCCCGTCCTGCAGCGGCACGGTGGCCAGCGGCGTGAAGCGAGTCTGGCCGGCGAGCTCCTCTTTCATGCAGGTGTTGATGTACCGGCTCCAGGCCAGACCCTCCTGGGCGGGCAGCTCGTAGCCGAAACTGTCCAGCCAGCCGCCGACGAGCTGGTGGTCGATGCGGTTCCGGTCCATCCACGCGACGCGGTCGGCCAGGTCCGACAACTTCGGCATGATCGGCCGCGTCATCTCGCCGCCCGGAAACTGCATGCGGTTCACCTGGCCCTCGCGCTTGAGCGTGACGGAGGGAAACTTCGCATGCTCGGTGTCGAAGCGCTCGAACAGCAGCCGCGGAATGTAGTGCGCATGAATGTCGATGATCATCGTGCCTGCCTCGTTCTCGTTCGATTCATGTTCGCATGTTTCATTGCCGCGGCGCCGGCGATCCGCCCAAACACAAGCGCGCGCAGCACCGCCACTGCGTTGGGCGCGGAGCCATGGAAATGCCCCGTGATTTCGCCTGCCGCATACAATCCCGGAATTACCCCGCCGGCGCCGAGCACCTCGGCATTTGCGTTTGTCGCAATGCCGCCGAAGGTATAGGCGATCGCGCCCACCAGCGGCCAGGCCAGGAAGGGCGGCCGGTCGAGGGCGCGCGCCCAGTTCGACTTGGGCGGCGTAAGGCCCGCCGCAGCCAGCCCGTCGGCGCGCGTCGCGTCGAAGCGCGCCGCATCGCCGGTACAGCCTGCGTTATAGCCTGCGAGCGTTTGATGCAGGCCTTGCGAATCGATACCGCTCAGTTGAGCGAGCTCAGCTATCGAATCGGCCTTGATCGGAGGCGCCTCGGACCGGATCGCGCGCTCGTAACCCTCGATGTCGAACAGGCGGGCGTCGAGGATCGCCCACGCCCAGCGGCCCGGCGTGGAAAAGTGGATCGCCCGCGAGAACGCCTCCCAGGTCTCGTG
>JANMXB010000702.1:0-2470 GCA_031380765.1 Pseudomonadota bacterium
CACGAAATCCAGAAACGCGCGAACTGGTTGGCATAATAGCGGTGCGCAGGAAAATTCTTCTTGTCGTGCAATCGCGAGCCGATGACGATATTGCCCGGAAATCGATGCGCGATGCCGAGCAGCCGGGCGATATCCTCGGGGCGATGCTGTCCGTCGCCATCCAGGGTGACGATGCGCTGCGCCCCGCGCGACAACGCGTGCTCGAAACCCTTCCACAAGCTTGCCGCCTTGCCCAGGTTGCGCTCGTTGCGCAGCACCGTGACGGGCAATCCGGCCAGTTCCCCGGCAGTGGCGTCGCTCGATCCGTCGTCGACAACCACAACTTCGGGCACGATTTTCAATACGCGCTCGACGAGGTCGCGTATGGTCGCCGCCTCGTTATAGGCTGGAATGAGCACAGCGATCTCGTTCATCGAATCCGGCGCCCTCGTCTAGAACAGAATCACGTGCCACCGCCGCGGCACCATCTTGTCGCGCCCCGCCTGGTCACCCGAGCGCTTCAACCCGGCGCGTTCGAGTTCTGCGGCGTCGTCGTAGAACGGCCGTTCGGCGAGCGTCACCCCCGCAGAGCGCGCTTCAACCACGAGCATATGCAAATATTCCTGCATATGCGCAGCAGTGTAATCATTGGTGTCATGAAAAGTCACGATGACCGGCGTGACACCCTCGACTTCCGGGAGCTCGCCGCGCAACAGGCGGTCCTGGACCCGCGCCATTTCACTCGCCATGTGCACAAAGCGGCGCGGGCTCGCCCTGAATCCCCAGGCCTTGCCGTCGTTTGCGCTGATGTCCGTCAGCAGCACGGACAGTCCATGGCGCGAATAGGCCGCAAGCGTGCGCTCGTCGTAGGCCCAATAGGGGGGCCTCATGAGCGTGACGCGGCGGCCAACCAGCGCAACAATGTCGGCCGCGCCGTCGGCCAGCGACTTTTCGAGCGCGGAATCGTCGAGATTCCGGTGGCTGCGGTGGCCGGAGGTCGACCCATCGTGCAGCGCGACCAGATGGCCCTCCACATGCTCGCGCCGTATGAGCGCGCGCCCGCGCTCGGTCGCCCCGCCGTCGCTGCTGCGCGTCTGCACGAAAAAAATTCCCTTGATGCCGCGCTGCACGGGATTCTCGGCCAGGGCGTCGAGAACGATTTCAGTTGGATTGTCCTTTTCCCGGCCGGTGGGGCCATCGTCAAAGGTGAGCGCAAAACGGACCGGAGCCGCCCCGCCTGGCCTCATGCGCGCGGCTGGATCGGCCATTGCCTGTGAGGCCAGCATGCACAGCGCGCATGCGCCGGCCCGGCGCAATATTTTCGCTATGCGCATCGTCGCCTCACGCCCCCTCGGCGGCAGCCGCGATATGGCGGCGGCGGTTACGCCATGCGCGCAAGGCGGTAGGCAGCGCAGCCAGGCAGTTCAGGTAATAGATAGCGCGGAAAAGGTACAGGCGCGGCCGCACCGGGCCCAGGCGGAACACGTCACCGGCAAGCAGCGAAATGACCGCGGACTGCACACCGAAGGCATTGCGCGGCGCCAGGAATAGCTTCCGGATCACCGGGGAGGTCATCCGATAGATCAGCCACGAGAAGGTTTTCATCCCCCGGCGGACGGCCCGGTCGAATTCGCGATTCAGCTGCGGCGCGCGCGCGGGATCCTTGAGCACCGCATCGACCACCCCGGCGCCCAGGGTCGCGCTGTTCATGGCCAGGTACACGCCGCTGGAAAACACCGGATCGACGAACGCCCAGGCATCGCCCACCATGAGATATCCGTCGCCGGCCATGTGGTCCGAATAATATGAATAATTGCCCGTGGCGGTCGCCGGCCCGGTGAGTTCCGCATCGGCAAGACGGGCCGCGATTTTCGGGGCAAGCGCGATGGTTTGCAGAAGGAAGGCGCTGGGCGGCTTGGTGCGCGTTTTCATGTAGGCGGGCCAGCACACCGCGCCGACGCTGGTGGTCCCGTCCTTTAGCGGAATGAACCAGAACCAGCCGTGCTCGAACCACTCGATGGTGATATTGCCTTCATTGGCGCCGCTGTTGCGGCGCGCATTGCGAAAATGCCCGAAGATCGCCGCGCTCGCATGCCGCTTGTTCCTGCGCTTGACGCCGAGGCGATCGGAAAGGAAGGTATCGCGCCCCGACGCGTCGACAAGAAACCTGGTGCGCCACACCTGCGTGGCGCCGTCCTCGAGCCGCACGCTGACGATCGTGTCCTCGCCGCGGGCGAGATTGCCGAGGCCCACCGAGGTCACGCGCGCACCTTCATACACGCGCGCGCCCTTGCCCGCGGCATTCCTCAGCAGCATGAGATCGAAGTCGGAGCGGCGGACCTGGAACGAGAAAGGCCAGCGCTTGTCGAAAGCGTCGGAAAACTCGAAGCAGACCGTCGTGTGGAGGGATTCGAATTCCGCGGCATTCTTCCGGATGCCGATTTCCTTCAGCTCCTCCCAAACGCCCAGACTCTGCAGGATCGGCATGTTG
>JANMXB010000724.1:0-2142 GCA_031380765.1 Pseudomonadota bacterium
GCGTGCGCAGTAACAGTGTGGAGTGGTAGTTCAGTTGGTTAGAATGCTGCCCTGTCACGGCAGAGGTCGCGGGTTCGAGTCCCGTCCACTCCGCCAACCAGCTTTCTAAGACGTTCCAAAGACGTCCTTATAAATCCGAAAAGCCCTGTAGATTCAAAGTCTACGGGGATTTTTGTTTTTGAATCCGTTCATTGATATCCGCTGAAGTCATTCGGAACGGCAAAGGCCGCCAGCAAGCTAGGAAAGGCGCCTAGCTGAAGACAAATTGCCCTCAGATTTCTGCCCGACTGCGTAGGCCCTCACAGGTTCGGCGATATTCTTTAGCTTCTGTTCGCCTTGGTCCTGGAAAATGGCGTCAACCTTGCGCTTGACAGCGGCGTGGATCGAGTCCGACACCGTAATGCCGCCGGGTTCGGCCAACCCCTCCAGCCGCGCGGCAATGTTCACACTATGACCATAGATTCCCGTCGGGCTTCTCAATCACGTTACCGAGATGTGCTTCGATTCGCAAACGCATCCGCCGATCTTCTGGAATCGCGTTTGAGGAAACGCTGAGATCCTTCTGAATCGAAATGGCCGCTGTTACCCATGCCCCGCCACCGACAGGACGCACCTGGGGGTTCGCGCGCGTCACGCGTATTCTTTGTAGACTTGTATGACTGCCACCGACCCAATGCGGTTATTCGAGTAGTCGGGCGATAGGGGCTGGGCGGCTGAGGCCGCACTGCGATAAGCGCCGGCGTGAAGTAAAAATAGATCACCCGAAATAGTTCAGAATTAAGCGATCGGGGAACTGCACGGCGACACTTGTAAGTAGATGGGATTGGGATTTGCGTGCATTTTCCGGGCCAACTTTGCATGAATGAAGTTCGAGCGCTGCTCCTGACCGACGTGGTCGACAGCACGAAGTTGTCGGAAGCGCTGGGTGACGCCCAAATGGCTGTGCTATGGGCCGCTCACGATCGACTCGCCCGCGACCTCCTCCCTGTATGGCGCGGGCGCGAAATTGACAAGACCGACGGAATGCTCCTGATGTTTGACGCGAGCACCGACGCAGTGGCCTACGCATTGGCGTACCACGAGGCTCTTGCCAACCTATGTCCACCGCTGAAGGCGCGCGCCGGACTGCATGTGGGACCCGTGATTCTGCGGGAGAACAGCCCCTCGGATATTGCGCGCGGCGCTAAGCCTCTAGAGGTTGATGGCACGGCCAAGGCGATCGCGGCGCGCGTAATGTCGATTGCGACAGGGGGGCAGACCCTGTTGTCCGCCGATGCCCGAAATGCCTTGGAGAAAGTCACGCTGCGCCTTGAGTCGCACGGCCACTGGCGGATGAAAGGAATTTCAGAGCCTATCGAATTGTTCGAGGTCGGCGACGCCGATGCGCCGTTTGCGCCGCCGCCCGATGCAGCCAAGAGCTATCGTGTCGTTCTCGAGGGCGACGTTTGGTTACCTGCCCGGAATATCAGACACAGCCTTCCGGCGGAGCGCGACGCGTTCGTCGGTCGTCGCGAGACGCTGCTCGAATTGGCGCAGCATCTGGACGCCGGCGCGCGTCTTGTATCGGTGCTGGGAATCGGCGGCGCTGGCAAGACGCGCCTGGTCACGCACTTCGGTTGGAGTTGGCTCGGGGACTTTCAGGGAGGTGTGTGGTTCTGTGACCTGTCGCAGGCCCGGAGCTTGGACGGCATCGTGCAGGCTGTCTCGCAAGGGCTCGACGTGCCGCTCGGTAAGGACGATCCGATGACGCAACTTGGGCACGCCATTGCGGGTCGTGGGCAGTGTCTAATAATTCTCGACAACTTCGAACAAGTCGTGCGTTATGCCGAGGAAACGCTGGGCCGGTGGTTGAACCGTGCGAGCAGTGCACAGTTCCTCGTAACGACCCGTGAGGTCCTGGGGCTGAAAGGGGAAGCGGTCTTGGCGGTGGCGCCTCTGCAGCCTTCGGACGCCGTCACACTATTCTTGCGGCGCGCAGCGGCTGCGAAACCGGATTTTCGCCTAAACGCCGAGGACCAGTCAGTGATTAGTCGACTCGTGGCGCTGCTCGATTGCCTGCCGCTTGCGATCGAACTCGCCGCGGCGCGGGTGCGCGTAATGCCCCCGCGGACACTGCTCTCGCGCATGAGCGAGCGGTTCAAG
>JANMXB010000729.1:0-4363 GCA_031380765.1 Pseudomonadota bacterium
GCGGCAGCTTGTCCCAGGTGATGCCGACGAAGCCGTGCCAAACGTACTCGAACTTCGGCCGGCCAAGTTGCGGAAAAACCCTTTCGACCCGCTCCGCCGCGCGCGCCGGCGCGCGCTCCCGCCAGCCGAGCGGCACCGCGAGCGCCGCGCCGGTCACGAGGCGCCCGTGCGCGTCCCAGCGGAAAAAATGCAGGTCGCCCTGCGAGTCCGAGCAGGCGTGGTCCTCGGGCAGCACCGTCGCGCGTACTTCGTCGGGATACACCTGGGTCGCCATCTGGTGACTGCGCACGGGAAACACCGTCTGCATGAGTTTGGGCCACAGCGACGCGGAGAAGGTGTCTCCGTAAGCGTGCGTCGCAATCACGACCTTGTCGGCGATGACCACTCCATGTGCGGTTCGCACCCGCCACGCGGTGCCCTGTCGTTCGATGGATGTCACCGGACTTTCGGTGTGGACAGTCGCTCCCGCTTCAATCGCCGCGCGCGCAAGGCCGCGCACATAGGCCAGGGGATTGAGCTTGCCGCCGGTCGCGTTCTCCCAGCCGCCGTGCCAGAACTTCGAACCGGTGATTGCCTCGACGCCCTTCGCGTCCAGCAGCTCGACCGGCGCACCGCGCTTCGCCCACGCCTTGACGCGCTTCTCCGCGAGCTTCATGCGGCCGGGGGAATGCATCGGCTGGACCCAGCCGTTCTGCACCGCTTCGCAGTCGATCCCGTGCTTGCGGATGAGGTCGAAGGTGAACTTCGCCGAATCGGCGACGAGCTGCACCAGCTCCTCGCCCTTCGCCTTGCCTCCGGCTTCCTGCGGGATGCGTCCCGGCACATCGTCTGGATCGACGCGGGAAAGTGTCGGTATCACCTGCCCGTTGTTGCGCCCCGACGCGCCGTAGCCGATCACGTCGGCTTCGAGCACTACGGCTTTCGCCCCGCCCTGCGCGACCGCAAGCGCGCACGAGAGGCCGGTGTAGCCGCCGCCGATGATTGCGACGTCCGCGCGGATATCGCCTTCAAGGGCGCTAGTGGGCGGGGCGGCGAGCGCAGTGGACGCCCACAAGGAGTTCGAGAAGACGGTATCGGGCATAAATGTCAGGGATTTATATTGCAAGAACGGCTACGGAAGCCGCTCTCCAGTCAATCTAAATTGTAGTTTTATAATATTTACTTTCCACAGCTTGACTGAATCGACACTCTGTTCGGGTTTCCAGACGTCGCCGCGATCGGAAACCTACATAACGGATGGCAGCAATTGTCTACGCCGCCATCGCGGTCGCCGCCCGCAAACTCTCCCGGCAATCCCTCACAATCCGCTCGATCAGCTCCGCGCAGGTCGGGATGTCGTTGATGAGGCCGACCACCATCCCCGCGCTCACGATTCCGCCGTTCACGTCGCCGCTCCTGATCGCGACCTTGCCGCGCGCGCCCGCGACCAAATGCCGCACTTCCTCGAATTTCGCGCCGCGCTTTTCCATCGCGACGACCTCATCCGACACCGCGTTCTTCAGCACGCGCGAGGTGTTGTGCATGGTGCGGAAGATGAGGTTGGTGTCGCGCTCGGTCGCTTTCAAAAGCGCCGCCTTGACGTCCGGATGGATCGGCGCCTCGACCGTGCACATGAAGCGCGTGCCCATGTTGATGCCCTGCGCGCCGAGCGACAGCGCCGCGGCCATCGCGCGCCCGTCGCCAATGCCGCCGGAAGCAATCACCGGAATCTTCACAGCGCTTGCCGCGGCCGGAATCAGGATGAGGTTGGGCACGTCGTCCTCTCCCGGATGGCCCGCGCACTCGAAGCCGTCGATGCTGATCATGTCCACACCGTGGCGCTCGGCCGAAATCGCATGCCGCACGGAGGTGCATTTGTGCACGACCTTGATGCCGTGCTCCTTGAACTTGCCGATGAAGTCCCTGGGATTGTTGCCGGCGGTCTCGACGATCCTGATGCCGCTGTCGAAGATGGCCTGCATGTATTCGGCGTAAGGCGGCGGCGTGATCGAGGGCAGGATGGTGAGGTTCACGCCGAAAGGCTTGTTCGTCATCGTCCTGCAGCGCTCGATCTCGCGGCGCAGGTCGTCCGGCGTCGGCTGAGTCAGCGCCGTGAGGATCCCGAGGCCTCCGGCATTCGAGACGGCCGAGGCCAGCTCGGCCGTGCCCACCCATTGCATGCCGCCCTGGATGATGGGGTACCTGATGCCGAGCATTTCGGTGACTTGGGTTTTCATGGGGAGATTGAAACCTCGCGATGTGTATGCGTTTCACGCGCCCGAGTTTATACCCGTGGCCCGCCTGCTAAGATCGGCGCCTATGCACGTCCTTCGCTTCTGCCGCTTTATCGCCGCGGCGCTGATTGCGCTTCCACTGGCTGCGCCGGCGCAGACTTTTCCCTCCAAACCGCTGCGCCTGGTCGTGGCATTCGTGCCCGGCGGCGCGGACGACTACCACGGGCGGCTCGTCGCGCAGAAGCTCTCGGAAATCCTCGGCCAGCAGGTGGTGGTCGACAACCGCTCGGGTGCCGGCGGGCTGGTGGGCTGGGAGCACGTCGCCAAATCACCCGCCGACGGCTACACGATGCTGCTCTCCGGCGGCGGCCTCGCGGCGATCAAGAGCCTGCGCCCCAATTCGCCGGTGGACCCTCTGCGCGATTTCGTCTGGGTGTCGATGGTCGCGAGCTACCCGCTGGTGCTGGTCATGCACCCTTCCGTGCCGGCGCAGAACCTGCGCGAGCTCATTGCGCTGGCGAAAGCGAAGCCCGGCCAGCTCAACTACGGCTCCTCGGGAGTAGGCGCGACGCCGCATCTCGCGGCCGAATATTTCAAGTCGGCGGCGAATGTCGACATCGTGCATGTGCCCTACAAAGGCAGCACACCTGTCTATGCGGACCTCATGGCGGGCCTGGTGTCGATGTATTTCGCCGTGCCCGCGAGCGGCGCGCCGTATCTGAAAAGCGGCAAGCTGCGCGCGATTGCGGTGACTTCGTCAAAGCGCTCGTCGCTGCTGCCCGCGGTGCCGACTGTGGCCGAAGCCGGGCTGCCGGGCTACGATATCTCCTCGTTCTACGCGCTGCTGGTGCCGGCGGGCACCCCGCGCGAGATCGTGAACCGGCTGGCCGATGCGACCGCCAAAGCCGTGGCGGCGCCGGAGCTGCGCGACAAGATCCTTGCCGCCGGGTCCGAGCCCGCCTCCAGCACGCCCGAGGAATTGCTGCAGATCGTGAAGGAGAGCGCGGCGAAGTACGACCGGATCATCAAGGCGGCCAACATCAAACCGGAATAGGACAGCCATATGTACCAGGCATTTCCCGTGATCAGCATCGAAGGCGGCGCCTACGAGTGCGGCCTGCAGCACGGCACCGCCGCGGCCGAGCGGGTCGCAAAGACGGTCGCCCACTACCTGCCGACCTTCGTGCGCCAGGCGAAACTCTCCCTCGAAGAAGTACACAAGCGCGCAGCCGCCTACGGCGCGCAGATCGAGGCTATCGACGCGGACATCTACGCGGAGCTCAAGGGCATCGCGGCTGGCGCGAAGCAGTCGCTCGAGGATGTCATCGCGGTCAACTGCCGCACCGAAATCCTGTACGGCAGCCTGGGCGGGACCAAGCCGGCGACCGAATGCACCACTGTAGTGGCGCTGCCCGAGGCCACCCGGGACGGCAATATCCTGGTCGGCAAGAACTGGGACTGGCGCAGCCCCGCGATCGAATCGGTGGTCGTGCTGCGGATCCGCCAGAAAGGCAAGCCCGCTCTCACCATGATCGTCGAAGCCGGCATGGTCGGGCGCGACGGCTTCAACGAGCACGGCGTCATCGTATGCGGCAACCTGCTCGTTTCGACCCACGACCGCGGCGCTGCGGGCGTGCCGATCCCGATCCTGCGCCGGCGCATCCTGCACTCGCGCCACTACTACGAGGCGATCGATTCGCTCGCCCGCGCGCCGCGCGGAGCCTCGGGCAACTACCTGATCGCGCATCGCGACGGCGTCGCGATCGATTTCGAGACCACGCCGGAACAGGTTTACGTGGTCTATCCCGAGCGCGGGCTGCTTACGCACTCCAACCATTTCCAGTCGGTCGTTGCGCAGAGCACCGGCGCGACGAAGTACTACACGGGCGACACGCTCTATCGCGACTTCCGCGCGCGCCAGCTGCTGGAGCCGAAGATCGGCAAGATCACCATCGACGACATCAAGATGGTTTTGCGCGACGAATTCGGCGCGCCGCGCGCGATCTGCCGCTCGCCGCACGAGTACGGCGGAGATTCGACCATGACGATCGCCTCGCTGATCTTCGATCCGAAGAACGGCACCGTGCATGTCGCCCCCGGACAACCGACGCAGTCGGAATATCAGCCGGTCGGGCTGCCTGAAGGTGCGA
>JANMXB010000054.1:0-1722 GCA_031380765.1 Pseudomonadota bacterium
GCCGTGCGTGCAGGCGCGCCGAAGCCCGACATCGGGACGCCCGACGCGTTGAAGCGGACGCTGCTAAACGCCAAGTCGATCGCATCGATACCCGAGAGCGCGACGGGCTACCTGCTCGCGCGCATCTATGAGCGCCTCGGCATTACCGAAGCGATGAAGACGAGGATCAAGCCGCAGCCGACACCTGCGCAGATCGCCCAATCGGTGGCGAGCGGCGACACCGAGCTCGCCGTGTTCCTTACAAATGTCCTGACTGCGCCGGGCATCGATCTGGTCGGCCCGTTTCCGCCGGAAATGCAGCTGGAGGTGGTGTACACGGCGGCGGTCTCGGCCGGTACGAAGGAAGCCGATGCGGCGAAGGCCTTCATCGCCTATGTCAGGAGCCCTGAAGCCGCCGCGGTGATCAGGTCGATGGGAATGACGCCGTCGTAGCTGTCACACGATTCGTCGGCAGCAGCCAAAGGAGGCCAGCGATGGGCATTGCATTGATCGACCGGGCGGGGATTCGGGCCGCTGGACTGCTGGTGTTCGCGCTGCATTGTTGCGGAATGCTTTGTTGCGGAGCGGCGCTTGCGCAAGGCTACCCGAACCGCCCGATCAGGCTCATCGTCCCGTGGCCGCCGGGACAGGCGACCGACATCACGGCGCGGATCGTGGCCGAGAAGCTCGGCCCGGTGCTCGGCCAGCCGATCGTGGTCGACAACCGCGCCGGCGCGGGCGGCGTGATCGGCACCGATGCCGCGGCGAAGTCGGTTCCCGACGGCTACACGCTCCTCATGGGCTCGAGCGGCCCGATCACGATCGCCCCGAGCGTGCAAAAGGTTTCCTATGACACGCAAAAGGACTTCGCGCCGATCAGCCTGGTACAGACCGGCAACTACGTGCTGGTCGTCAATCCTTCGCTAAGGATAAACAGCGCGAAGGAATTGATCGCGCTCCTCGCCGCGAGCCCCGGCAAGCACACGTTCTCCTCCGCGGGCACCGCCAGCACGCAGCACCTGTGCCTCGAGCTGTTCAATTTCATGACGCGCGTAAAGGCGACCCATGTGCCGTACAAGGGCAGCGCGCCGTCCTTGACCGACCTCGTGGGCGGCCAGAACACCTACACGATGGACACGGTGACCGCGGTCCTGACGCACGTGAAGTCCGGCCGCCTTAAAGGCCTTGCGGTTTCGAAGGCCAAGCGCTCCGGCGTATTCCCGGACCTGCCCACCGTCGCCGAGGCACTCGACCTGCCCGACTACGACATGTCGGGTTGGATCGGCCTCATGGCCCCGGCGGGAACGCCGCGCGAAGTGACCGACCGGCTCTCGGCCGAGGTGCGCAGGATCGTGCAGGCTCCCGAGATGGTCGAGCGCATGCTTACGCTCGGCATGGATGCGGCGGGCAACACGCCCGAAGAGTTCGCCGTGTTCATCCGGCAGCAGCACGCGAGGTATGGCGCCATCATCAGGCAGGCCAACGTGAGGGTGGATTGAGCGGATCGACCCGAAGGCACGCTGAGCGAACCAGCGGACGCTTCAGCGCTCGCGGGTAAACGGCACGAATCGCACCGGCAATATCCGGCGGCTGCGGATCGAGCCGTCGGCTTGTTTCTCAAACAGCATTAGATACTGGACGTTCCAGGCGGGTCCCACGGGGATGACCATTCGCCCGCCCGGCCTGAGCTGCCGCAGCAGCGGAGGCGGGACCTCGTCGGCACCGGCGGTCACCATGATCGCG
>JANMXB010000075.1:0-7835 GCA_031380765.1 Pseudomonadota bacterium
CCCACTGGCGTGCGTGAGCCGAGAAGAAGTGCAACAGGGTGTTACAGGGACTCGAGCCGGCCGCGCACCCCCGTCAGGTGCGGGTGCAGGCGAAGCGCGGAACGGAAAGCCAGACCGGAAGAAGCGAGTCGTACAGCTCCATGACCGGACCGGCGCCAACGAGACTGACGCAATCCGGACAAGGGCTATTGGCAGGCATTCGGCCCTCTACTAAGCTGGTGCGTGGGAGTAGCTGTCTTTGACAATTTTGTAGCACCCGCAGGAGGCAGCCATGAGGCCTCTGTGGTTCAGGATAGTGACCGTGCCGCGGCGGTAGCTGATGAGTTTGCGTTCCTGAAGGTTGCGCCCTGCCACGCTCACGCTGATCCGCCGCACGCCCAGCATGAGCGCAAGAAACTCCTGCGTAATGCGGAACTCGTTGGAGTTGACCCGGTCGCAGGTCATCAAGAGCCAGCGGGCCATGCGCTGTGTCACCACATGGAAGCGGTTGCACGCCGCGGTCTGCGCGATCTGGACCATCAGCAAATGCGTGAACCGGAACAGCTCGTGCCGCAACGCAGCGCTCTTGCCGAGATTGCGGCGAAAATGCGATGTTTTCATCCGCAGCGCCGTGCCGCCGCCCTGGACTACGACGAGAAAAGGCGAGGCAGCGATACCCAGCGCCACGGGAACCCCGACCATGCCCTCAGAGCCGATGAGCCCGACCTCCGCAGCCCGGCCGCCCTCCACGGTAGTCAGCATCGAGACGAAGCAGTCGTCCGGAAAGTACACGTGCCGGATCAGGGCGTGAGATTCATAGAGGACATCCCCGAAGGCCAGTTCGACCGGTTCGAGAAGGGGCAGTAGCTTCTGGTAATCCTTGCGCGGCAATGCAGCAAGCAGCCGATTCGGAATTGAGGCTTTTTTTGTGTTGCGCATGAGACTCCAGCAGTGTGCCTTTCTTGCGGCTCCTTCCCCGGAAGCCGCTTTCTAACTTCGGAAAGTCGATCCCCGAAGGGAGTCGAACTACTGGCTTCGAAGATAGCGGGCGAGTCTATTTTGCAACCCCAAAAACAAGCAACAATGTTCGAGACCGCTCATTTGGAGCGAACCCAATCGCATACGCGTTAGCCGCGCAATTCCTGCAGGCGCTCCCGCACCCGGGTGAGGTGGGGATGCAGCCGCAATGCGGAACGGAACGCCAGCGCCGCCCCCTCGTGCTCGGCGCGCCCAAGCAGGATCTCGCCCACCGAGGACAGGGCGGCGAAATGGCGCGGCTCGATTTCAAGAGAAACGTGAAAACTCGCCACGCTTTCGTCGTCGCGCCCGAGGAGGTAGTACAGCGTTCCCAGCTTGTGCCAGGCCTCGGCGTAGCCGGGACAGGCGCGCAAGAGGCGCACGAGGCGGGTTTCGGCGATGTCGTGGCGCTGCGCGGCGATGTCGCCGGTCGCGCGATCGAGCGTCCTGGCGGCGGCTGAGTTCGGATGGGCCATCCAGACCGACCAGATGCGATCCTCCGTCGCGAGGGCCTCGCTCTCTTCGCGGGCATGCCCGAGACGCTTGAACAGGAATGGCAGAATCGAAGGAACCGAAGCCGCCGGCCGGCGCTCCGCGAGCATTGCAATGAGTCTGAGCGTCGGGCTGTAGACCAATCCGATGGACGACCGGGTAACGCAATGCGCCTAGTGTACGGCATGCCGCGGGCGTCGTCGCCCCGCCGTGATCCGCATTACAAAAAGTTTGACTTTATGCGCAGGCCGAGGGCGCGCAGCGCAGCCCTGGCGCGGCCGATCGCGCGCCACGCAGGCGTTGCCCGCACCCGCTCGAGCAATGCGTCTTTCCACGCCGTCCAGCGAAGGTAATAAAGCGCGAACCAGCCGATGCGCATCAGCGCAGGCTGGGTGAGAGTAAAGAGCCTCGCCACCAGCGCCGTCCCGGCAAGCTTTGCGAGCAGGATCACCGTGAGCCCGAAGAGCGGGTGCCCGCGCGCGATCAGCCACAGCGCGAGTACTTTTACCGGCAGCAGCGCAAGGAACGGAAGCGCGAACGCGGCGAGCGACGCGTACGGCGGCAGGGCCTGGATGCGGCGCTCCACCAGCGCGAAAAAGGGCAGCCGCCCGAGCCTCGCGACGAGCCGCCCCAACGGCTCCCAGCCCCATTCCTCGAACAGGATGAGCAGGGCCACCGCCCAGGTGAACAGCGCCCCGAGGCAGCGCCGAATCAACAGAAACGCAAGAGCGGGTGGGGCATGGGCAATTATCCCATTCGATTTCAGCCGCAGAAATTTTCCGCCTGGCAGCGGGATAGACGTGCAACAGCCAATGCGGTAAACCTCGGCCTCGCTTTGTCTGGAGGCCCCATGGTCCGCGTGTATTTTGCAATCCTGATGTTCCTGTCGGCTGTGCCGGCCTTGGCGCAGTCCGCCGCGCCGGCCGCTTCGCTGCAGATGCTGTTCGTGATCGACGGCCTGCGCCCGGACAGCATCACCGCGGCCGAAACCCCGAACCTGTACCGGCTCAAAACCGAGGGTGTCGCCTTCGAAAACAGCCACTCGGTTTTCCCCACGGTGACGCGGGTGAATTCCGCGAGCCTGTCGACCGGCATGCAGCCGGCGCGCCACGGCATCCTCGGCAACCAGATCTACATTCCGGCGGTCGATCCCGCGAAAGCCTTCGCCAACGACAACTTCGAGCCGCTCCTCAAGATCGACTCGGTCTCCCCGGTCCGCATCGTGCTCGCGCCTTCGATTGCGGAGATGGCGGCAGAGGCGGGGCAGCGGTATGTCGCGGTGAGCTCGGGGTCCACCGGGAGCGCGCTCCTCATGGCGCCCCGCGCGCCGCGCGGCAGCGGCATAGTCATCAACGGGGACTTCTACGGCGGTGCATCCGCGGGGTGGCCGCAGCCGATTGCCGAGGAAGTGGCAAGGCGCTTCGGCCGTCCGGCGAAAAAGGGCGCAGCCACGGACAACTACGATGCCCAGGTCGACTGGTCGATGCGGGTCCTGCGCGAGTACGTGCTGCCCGACCTCAAGCCCGATGTCGTTTACGTGTGGACCACCGAGCCGGACCACATCCAGCATGCCTTCGGCGCCGGTGCGCCCGAGTCACTCGCTTCGATCCGGAATGCCGACCGCAATATCGGGCTTGTGCTGGAAACGCTGGGCAAACTCGGCCTGGCCGCTCGGACGAACATCATGGTGGTGTCCGATCATGGCTTCGGCCAGACGGTTCACTGCGTGAACCTGGGGCAGGAATTGCTCGGCGGCGGATTCAAGCCGGACGATGTGGTGATCGCTTCGTCCGGCCAGACGGTGGCGCTGCACGTCAAGGACAGGAATCCGGCGCTGGTGCGGGCGTATGCCGAATTTCTGCAGAAACAGCCGTGGATTGGCGTTGTGTTTACGGCGCGCGGGAGCGGGCGCGACTACGAAGGGGCAGTGCCCGGCACCTTCGCGCTGGAGTTTGCACACTTGGGCGGCAGCGAGCGCAGTCCGGATATCGTATTCACATTTCCGTGGTCTTCGGCGCGCAATCGCCACGGCGTGCAGGGGACGGACTACGTCATGCTTACCGGCGGCGAAACCGGCCCGATGGAAACGGCCAGCGCGAATCACGGCAGCATGAGCCCGTGGACGGTGAGGAACACCATGCTCGCGTGGGGGCCCGGGTTCAAGCGCGGCGCGCGTTTGCGCACGCCAAGCTCGAACGCGGACGTGACGCCGACGCTCCTGCATCTCATGGGGAACCCGAGAGCCCTGGAAGGGCGCGTGCTCGCCGAGTCGCTGGCGGGCGGGCCTGACGAAGAGCGGGTCGCCGTCGAAGTCCGCACATTGCGCGTTGCCAACGGGGCTTACCGGGCCGCCCTGCAGGTGACCGAGACCGCTGGCCGGCGCTATCTCGACAAGAGCTGGCGCGAGTGAATCGCGCCGCCTTCTATCCGCTCAGCGCCTCGCCGACCGGAATCTTGTGGCCCTTCGAGTACATGCAGGACACATACGCGGTGTCATAGCGCTGTTGCCTGGTGAAAGTCGCGTTGTCCGTGGCGACCGCTCCGCCGTAGACCGATCCTGTCGACTCGTTGCTGCCGCGAATCGCAACGCGGCCGCGGGTGCTGGCAACCTCGACGCGATCGCCCAGGCCCATGGCCACCGGCAAGGGGCTGTTGTCTTTTGCCTTGGCACTCGCAGCCGTCCTGCACGCAATATCATCGGCGTTGAACTGGGCCATGCTCTTGCCGCCGCCGGGCAGCACGCCGACCGTGGGCGCGCTGTCGGCTGGCAGCGACGCGCAGGCACTTGCAACAAGCGCCGCCGCGATAGAGGACGCAAAGTTGTAACTGCGCGTGTTCCTGTGTTTTGTCTTCAGGTTGCTCATGGTGTGCCTCCTTACCCCGATGGCCTGCATTATCGGCCGTGGGGAGGATGTAACACCGTGCGATGCCTCACATAGCGACGAGCCGGCCCGCGTCCTTCATCCAGCGATGGACGTACGCGGTCTTTTTCATTGCGCCCGCGGTTCTTCCGGCTGCGCCCCGTTCACGCGCTCCCTCACCAGCGCGATGTGGCTGCGCAGCGAGTACAGCTCATCCGTGTATGAAAGCGGCACGGATATCCGCGCCACCTTCGCTTCGAGCCGGTTGAGTTCGGCGGCGAGTTCGGCCGCCGCGGTTTTTTTCGCCGAGAGCGAATCCTCGATCTCCCGCAGCTGGCGGTACCAGCGGAAAATGCGCGAGCGGATGCGGAAGTTGTACAGCGGCGGCACCACGCGTCCGAGCGGGATCAGGATCGCGATGATGGAAATCAGCACCACCCACATGCGGTCGATCAGGTTCGCCAGCCAGAAGGGCAGGTAGCGCTGCATGAGCGGCGGCCCGTTCTTGAAATAGCGCTCGGCTTCGGGTGCGAGCGGGAATTCGACGTCTTCCCTGGACGGAAACTGCCCGGCGCGCGCGAACCAGCCCGGGTCCGAGTGGATCTCGTGGGCCGCCTGCACGAAAAGCTGGACGAGCGCGGGGTGTGTGCCTTCGCGCGCGACCAGCATCGAAGTCGGCGCGACCAGCGCGACGTTGAGCGGAGGCAGGTCGTTGGCGAGGTCGACCACGCCGCGCGGCAGCGTCACGGCGGAGAGGTAACCGAAGCGGCGCGCATAGGCCTCGGCCTGGTTGAACTCGAGGAGGTTGATGCCCGCAGTACGCAGCAGCATTTGCAGGATCGGCGACTCGGGCGCAGACACGAGCACGAGGGCGTCGAGGTTCTTCTCGAACAGGGCGATTGCCGCGTGGGTGGGATCGAGGCGGTCGAGCTTGAGGTCTTCGCGCTCCAGGCCGTTTGCGTTCAGGAGCTTCCTGAACAGGTTGGCCGATCCGGCGCCGCGTCCTCCCACGTTCACCCGCCATCCGCGCAGCTGGTCGAGCCGCTCCAGTTTTTTGCCGGGCAGTTTTGCCGCCGAGTCGGCGCGGTAGAAAAGCCAGACCGGCTCGAGAAACAGGCTGCCGAGCGCAACCAGCCGCAGGCCGGTGCCTTTTTCCTCCTCGGCGCGGATTGCCTCGCTCGAGCCGCCGCGCACGAAGCCGAAGTCGACTTTCTGCTTGGCGTCGCGAAGCAGATGCCGGTTGGCCGACGAGCCTTCGGTCGCGCGCAACTCGACCGTGATGTGGTGGCGTTTGAGCGCGGCGGCGTAGCGCGTGCCGAATTCGGCGTAATCGCTCTGCTCGGGGCCGGTTGCGAGGACCACGTGCCGCGGCGGATTGGGTTGCAGCACGAAGTACGCTGCAATCAGCAGGGCGAGCGCGATCAGCACGAACGGCCCGGCGGTGGCCACTACGTCCCGCGCCGACAGGAGCGTGTCGCGGATTACGCGGGGCATCGGGCGCACCGGGTCATGGCGTCACTCTATCTTGATCCCGCGCGCCTTGACGACCTTCGTCCAGCGCTCGGTCTCGCCGCGAATGAAAGCCGTGAAGGATTCGGCAGACCCGCCCGCTGTGGTCATGCCGCGGTCGTTGAGCTTTTCCTTCACGTCCGGCAGCGCGAGCGCCGCGTTGAATTCGGCATTCAGCTTCGCCACGACGTCCTTCGGAGTGCCGCTGCGTACGATCAATCCGAACCACGTGGCAGTGACCGCGTCGGGATATCCCTGCTCGGCAAACGTCGGCACCTCCGGCAGGATAGCCACACGCTGCGCGCTCGAGATGCCGATGCTGCGCACGCGAGCGCCGCGGATCTGCCCGAGCGCGCCGGGCAGCGAATTGACGCTGGCGACGATGCGCCCGCCCATGAGCTCGGTCATTGCGGGCGCGTCGCCTTTGTACGGGATATGCGTAAACGCGACACCCGCCAGGGTGCCGAGCAGCTCGACCGTCAGGTGCGAGCTCGTTGCCGCGCCGGGCGAGCCGAACATCGCCTCGCCGGGCCTGGCTTTCGCGAAAGCGGCGAAGTCGGCGAAAGTGCGGATCGGCGAATCCGCCTTGACGGTGAGGATCACCGGGATGTTCACGAGGTGGATGAGCCCGATGAATTCCTTCACGGTGTCGTAAGGCAGCGACGCGAACACCGCCGGATTGGTCGCATGCGGCAGCGCGACCAGCACGGTGGTGTAGCCGTCGGCGGGCTGGCGCAGCAGATATTCAGTGGCCACTCGTTCGTTCGCGCCGGGCTTGGGGTCCACCAAAACCGGCTGGCCGATGCGCGCAGAAACTTTCTCACCAAGCGTGCGCGCAAGGAAATCGGTGGGGCCGCCTGCGGCGTACGACAAAACGACCGTTACGGGTTTTGAAGGCAAAGCCTGGGCGCCAACCGCGCCCGGCATGGCCAGGGCCGCGCCGAAGGCGATCGCAGCGGCGATCGAGCGGTTTTTCATTTTTGGAAGTCCCCTGGAATATTTATCTAATACGGCAGTCCAACGTAGTTCTCTGCCATCGCCGTCTGCGCGGCGCGCGAACCCGCAAGATAACCCAATTCGGCCTGCTGGATTTTGTGGCCGAAGGGACCGTCGTCGGGCAATCGGTGCAGCAGCATCGTCATCCACCACGAAAAGCGCTCGGCCTTCCAGATGCGGCTGAGGGCACGCGCCGAATAGGCGTCGAGCTCGGTCGGGCTTCCGCGGTAGTGGCCGATCAGGCCCTCGGCAAGGTAGTGCACGTCGCTCACCGCGAGGTTGAGGCCCTTGGCGCCGGTGGGCGGGACGATGTGCGCGGCGTCGCCGGCCAGGAACAGGCGCCCGAACCGCATCGGCTCGGCCACGAAGCTGCGCAGTGGCGCGATGCTTTTCTCGATCGACGGGCCGGTGACGAGGTCGCGCACCGCGTCTGCGTCGAGCCTGCGGCGCAGCTCGTCCCAGAACCGGTTGTCCGGCCATTCCTCCACGCGTTCGGCCAGCGAGCACTGGATGTAATAGCGGCTGCGCGTGGGGCTGCGCATGCTGCACAGGGCAAATCCGCGCTCGTGGCAGACGTAAATGAGCTCTTCGGACACGGGGCGCGTCTCGGACAGCACGCCGAGCCAGCCGAACGGGTACACGCGCTCGAAGGTTTGCATCGCGGCGGGCGGGACGCTCTGGCGGCAGATCCCGTGGAAACCGTCGCATCCCGCAATGAAGTCGCACTCGATCTCGTGCGTCGCGCCGTCCCAGTGATAGCGGACCTTGGGATTGTCCGTGTCGAAATCGTGCACGCTGACGTTTTCCGCCTCGTACACCGTCTTTGCGCCGGCCGCCTCGCGAGCATCCATGAGATCGCGCGTGACCTCGGTCTGCCCATAGACCACTACGTTCCGGCCGGTCAGACCTTTGAGATCGATGCGCTGGCGCCCCCCGGAAAAACTGAGCTCGACGCCGTCATGCACGAGGCCTTCGGCATGC
>JANMXB010000117.1:0-3509 GCA_031380765.1 Pseudomonadota bacterium
CGGCCAATAAGCCTGGTTTTGGGTTGGGAAAAGGGCAGCTTCGGCTGCCCTTTTTCTTTTATTCCGGCCGGCCGCTGCCTAAAATGGACCGGACCAGCCCATGAACGACTCTCGCAACTTCCCGCCTGATCCGAACACGCAGCCGGCTGCGCCCGGCGAGGTTCGAAGTGCGGGCGCGGCCGGGATCTGGAAGGTCATTGCGGGATTGGCGGTCGTGGCCGTGATCGCGCTGGGTGTCGGATCACCTGAATTGGAGGAGCTGCGCTCCGACATCCGCGCGCATCTGGCTGATCCCCCGCCCCAACCTGTGCCTCAACCTGTCGCCAAGCCGCGTACGACACCGACGCCGATAGCCAAGGCTCCCACCGCAAAGCCGGGCACTGCAGCACCGGCAACCCAGGAACCGGGCGATGACCGGGCCAGGCCGGTTTCCTTCTACTTTGCGCGCTGGGGTGTTACCGAGGCCCAGGCGCCCATCGGATGGACTTCGCGCATCGACATCCGGCAGGGCCCCGGTACATTGGTGATCGCGAGGGTCTGGATCACCTGCCCTAAAGGCCTTTGCGAGGCGGGCGAATACCCGGTGACGCCTGTGGCGCATCTGCAGAAGAAGGACATGACGGCATTCCTCAGCATGCAGCGCCGCGATGGCGATCGCGTGTGGACATTCCTGTTGCGCCCGGCGCCGGGCCGGCCGGACGAGCTCGAGCGATGGGAATGGTATGGACCGCCGGGCACCGAGACGCGGACCCAAAGCGTTCTCGGCCATGTCCGGCGCATGCGTGCGGACGGCACGTCGTTCTACTGAAATCGGGCTCATCTATAATTCCGCACAAATCATTCCCGGAGCAGCCATGGGCAGGATCGAGAACATCGCACCGAATGCCGGGCTCGAGCGGGCTGCGCGCGTGGATCTCGCGGCGGCATTCCGCCTCGCGGTTCGCCTCGACATGCACGAAGGGGTCTGCAACCACCTTTCGCTGATGCTGCCAGGAAGCCGCGATCGGTTCCTGCTCAACCGGTTCGGCCTGCACTGGGGCGAGGTTACGGCCTCGAATCTCCTTACGCTGGACGCACACGGAAAAATCCTCGAAGGCGAGGGCGACTTCGAGAAGACTGCTTTCTACATCCACTCGCGCATCCATCTCGCGAACCCGAATGCGACCTGCGTGCTCCATACCCACATGCCGTATGCGACGGCATTGACGCTGATCGAGCCGGGTCGCCTCGAAATGGTGGAGCAGAACGCGCTGCGGTTCGTCGATGACATTGCCTACGACGACGAGTACAACGGCCTGGTCGTCGACAATGCCGAGGGCGACCGCCTGGCACGGGTGCAAGGCTCAAAGCGGGTGATGTTCCTCGCCAACCATGGCGTGATCGTGGTCGGGAAAACCGTCGCGGAAGCGTTCGACCTCATGTACTACCTCGAGCGCGCGTGCCGCCTGCAGGTGCTCGCTCTGTCGACCGGGCGGAAGCTGCGCCCGGTCACCGACAAGGTGGCGCGGGCAACGTACGCGATGCTGCTCGAGCAGAACACCGTCTACGCGGAGGCGCACTTTGGCGCGCTGAAGCGCATCCTCGACCGCGAGGAACCCGATTACGCCCGCTGACCTTGCGGTGCGGCCGGCGACGCCGGACGACCTGCCCGCGATCCAGTCGATCTACGCCCACCATGTGATGCAAGGGCTGGCGTCGTACGAGGAAGTGCCGCCCGACCGCGACGAAATGCGCCGGCGCTTTGCCGAGGTGACGCAAATCGGGCTGCCCTACCTTGTTGCCGTGTCGGGTGGCGCCGTCGTCGGCTATGGCTACTGCACCCTGTTTCGCGCCCGCTCCGCCTACCGGTTCGTGCTCGAGGATTCCGTCTACGTGCGCGACGGGATGCTCGGCAAGGGCATCGGCCGCGCGCTGCTTGCGGTCATGATCGAGCGCTGCACCGCGCTCGGGTATCGCCAGCTGATCGCGGTGATCGGCGACAGCGCCAATGCGGGATCGATCGGATTGCACGCGAGCCTGGGATTCCTGCGCTCGGGATTGCTGCGCTCCACCGGCTTCAAGTTCGGGCGCTGGGTGGACACGGTGATGATGCAGCGGCCGCTCGGCGTGGGCGACGGCACCTTGCCGTCGGGCGATCCCCGGACCGGGTGAGTCACGCCGGCGTGCGCTGCTCGGCCATCTTGAGCAGCGCATAGAGCGTTGCAAGGCGCGGCGTTGGGACGCGGTGCCTTTCAGCCGTGCGCACCACATTCCCAAGCAGGGCCTCGGTTTCCATAGGCCGGCCGGCGAGTTGGTCCTGGCCCATGCTGGAGACGTAGTTCGGCAGCTTGAGGGTCCCGGCGATCAGCTTTTCGGCCGTGTCGGCAGGCAGGCGATGGCCGGCAGCAGCAGCGATCGCTACATATTCGCCCATGGCTTCGCGCACGAATTGCGTGGTCGCTTCACTTGCGAGAATGTCCCGGGTTCCGAGACCGCCACCGAGGGCAGAAATCGGGTTGAGCACCGAATTCCAGGCGCATTTCTGCCAGCGTGCGCCGACGATGTCATCGGTGGCTGCGCCGCTCGAGCCGCCTTTCTTGATGAGCTCGACAAGGCGGGCAGCCGCGTCTGACGCGCCCGCCGGATAGCGGCCAAGCACCAGGCGGGTGAATTGCGAATGGTGCTTCACGATTCCAGGGGCTTCGCGGCTGACCGCCGCATACGCGACGCCTGAAATCAACTCATGGCCGGGAAACGCGGCGGCAACCGGCGCATCGATGTCGATGCCGTTGGCCACGAAAATGATCTTCGTACCTTTGCCGAGCGCCGGGGCGATCAGCGCGACAGGATCCGTGCTGGCAGTGAGCTTCAGGCACACCAGAAGGAAATCGGCGGGACCTTTGTAGTCCGCACCCGAGCGCACAAGCTGCGCGGGGCGCCACGACAGGTCGCCCAGATGGCTCTCGATGCGGTATCCATTGGCCGCGACTGCGTCATGGTCCGTGCGCGCCACTGCAGATACCTCGCACCCTGCGCGCGCGAACACCCCGCCATAGAAAGCGCCGATCGCGCCCGCGCCGATGACGAGAATCCTGTCGGCCATGGTCGCGGCTCAGGGAATCAGGACGACTTTGCCCTTCACCTGCCGCGCGGCCATCATCTTGAGCGCGTCGGCCGCTTTCGCGAGCGGAAACCTGGCCGAGATATGCGGCTTGAGCCTGCCTTCGCGATACCACTTGCCCAGTTGGGTGAAGCTCTGGATGAATTCCTTCGGCTGGCGCTTGGTAAAGTCGCCCCAGAACACGCCGACAATGGAGCAGCCCTTGAGCAGCGTGAGGTTGAGCGGGATTTTCGGGATGTCGCCGGCCGCGAATCCAACCACGAGCAGGCGTCCGCGCCACGCGGTAGAGCGCAATGCGAGCTCGGTGTAGGTGCCGCCAACTGGGTCATAGACCACGTCCACGCCCTTTCCCCCGGTGATTGCCTTGATGCGCTCGCGCAGGTCTTCGGTGGAGTAGTTGATGAGTTCG
>JANMXB010000120.1:0-1942 GCA_031380765.1 Pseudomonadota bacterium
CCGATTTCGACCTCGGCACCTGGTACGGGGTCTGGGGGCCGACGGGCCTGCCGCGCGAGCTGGTCGCCAGGCTCAACGCCGAGATCGTCAAGGTCATCGCGCTCCCCGACACCAGGGAACGGCTGGCAGCGCTCGGCGCCGAGCCTTCGGCCTACAGCGCCGACGAGTTTGGCGCGTTCAACCGCCGCGAAACCGAGCGCTGGGGCCGCATCGTGCGCGCCGCGAACATCAAGCTCGACTGAGACCGAAGCCACATGGACCGCATCCTCATCACCGACCCGATCGACCAGGGCGGCATTGCAATCCTCGGTGCGAGCGCGGAGGTCGTGCACTCACCGGACACGCATCCGGACACCCTGCGCATGCTGGCGCGCGAGGTCGACGCGGTGATCACCCGCAGCAGGCTGCCGGAGGACCTGTTCGAGGTCGCGCCGCGAATCCGCGCCGTGATGATCCACGGGACGGGCATCGACCTGGTGAACCTCGTGTCCGCGAGCGGGCACGGCGTGATGGTGGCCAACATCCCTGGCGGCAATGCGCAAGCGGTGGCCGAGTATTGCCTGATGGCAATCATGCTGCTCGCGCGCAATTTCCGCGCAATCGACACGGCGCTTCGCAGCGTGACCTGGGACGCGGCGCGGGCGTTGGCGGACCCGGCCGTCGAAGTCGAAAGGAAAACGCTGGGCATCGTCGGCGTCGGCCACATCGGCAAGCGCCTGGCGAAAATGTGCATCGGCAGCCTGTCGATGCGCGTGCTCGGCAACCAAAGGCGGCTCGATGCCCTGCCCGAAGGCGTCGCGCCCGCGACGCTGGACGCGCTCCTGGCCGAATCGGATTTCGTCGTGCTCACCTGCCCGCTCACTCCGCAGACGCACCACCTCATGAACGCAAGGCGCCTGGCCACGATGAAAAAAACGGCTTTCCTCATCAACGTGGGCCGCGGGCCCGTCATCGATGAGAGCGCGCTGGTCGAGGCGCTGCGCAACAAAACCCTCGCCGGCGCGATGCTCGATGTCTACGAACACTACCGGCTCGAGCCGGGCCATCCCCTGCTTGCGCTGCCTAACGCGACTCTGACCCCACATCTGGCCGGCTCGACGCGCGAATCGCGCGAGCGCGCCGGCCGCATCGCCGCGGAGGAAACACTGCGCATGCTCAGGGGCGAGCCGCCCGCCAATTTGGTCAACCCGGAGAGAAAGCCATGGCATCCAAGGACCTGAAGATTGTCGACCTCAAGGCGTATCCAACGTCTTTTCCCGTGCCGAAGAAAGCCCAGGTGACGCTGGGGATCGGCACCGCGATCAAGCGCGACGCGGTCGTGGTGAAGGTCACCACGGCGGGTGGGCTCGTGGGCTGGGGCGAATCGCATCACGGCCGCGCGCATACGGCGGTGGCGAAGCTCATCGAGACCACGCTGAAGCGCCTCGTCGTCGGCATGGATGCGGCCGACGTAGTCGGCGTGTGGGCGAAGATCTACAAGATGCAGTTGGGCAGCCACGGCATGGGCGCCGGGTGTTGCCTGGCCATGAGCGGCATCGACTGCGCGCTGTGGGACATCCGTGGACAAGCCGCGGACATGCCGATCTACAA
The DNA here is from genome assembly GCA_031380765.1 of Pseudomonadota bacterium. Taxonomy (GTDB): domain Bacteria; phylum Pseudomonadota; class Gammaproteobacteria; order Burkholderiales; family SG8-39; genus SZAS-79. The sequence continues at coordinate 1,591 of JANMXB010000120.1, forward strand.
GCTGATCGGCGGCGCGTACAAGGCGATTCCCGCCTACGCAGGCGGCGTTTCGCTGGGCTACCAGCCGCCGCAGGAGCTCATCGCCGAGTTGAAGCCGCACCTCAAGGCGGGCTACAAGGCCGTCAAGCTGCGCGTCGGCGATACGCCGAAGCTCGACCTCATGCGCATCCGGGCGGTGCGCAAATTCGTGGGCGACGACATCGAGATCCTGACCGACGCGAATACCGGCTACACGGTGAACGATGCCCGCGCGGTCATGCCAGCGATGCAGGACCTGAACGTGGCATGGCTGGAAGAGCCTTTTCCCGCGCACGACTACGTGAGCTATGGCCTGGCCTCGGGCTTCAGCAAC
>JANMXB010000138.1:0-2775 GCA_031380765.1 Pseudomonadota bacterium
TGGATCACCACCAGCTCCTCCTTGGCGAGATCCACGGTGCGCGCGGGGCGACCTTGGTCCAGCGCCTTCTGGACTTTTTCAAGCACCGCAACGAGGCGCTGCGCCGCCTTGTCACCGCCGGTCTTGGCCAGCTTCACGTTCTTGGAGAGCTGCTTTTCCACCGTGGCGAGATCGGCCAGCGCGAGCTCGGTGTTGATGGTTTCGATGTCGGAGACCGGTTCGATCTTGCCGGCGACGTGGATCACGTTCTCGTCGATGAAGCAGCGCACCACGTGCGCGATCGCGTCGGTCTCGCGGATGTTGGCGAGGAACTGGTTGCCCAGGCCTTCGCCCTTGGATGCGCCCGCCACCAATCCCGCTATGTCGACGAATTCACAGACCGCCGGGACGACTTTCTGCGGCTTAACGATCTGCGCAAGCTTGCCCAGGCGCGGATCGGGAACCTCGACGATGCCGACGTTCGGCTCGATGGTGCAGAACGGGTAGTTCTCCGCCGCGATGCCGGCCTTGGTGAGCGCATTGAAAAGCGTGGACTTGCCCACGTTGGGCAGTCCGACGATGCCGCATTTGAGGCTCACGGGGTTTCCTTTACAGGAGGTTCTTCAGGGGGTTTGGGTTTGGTGTGCAGCTTATGCATTGCACGCTCGACATCGCCTGCGATTGCAAGCGGCAGGATTTCGAGTGCGCGGTGTATGGTCTCTTCGATCGCTTCGCGGTCGAGCTTCGAAGGCTTGCTCAGCACGTAGTCGGCGACGACGTCCCGGTCGCCCGGGTGGCCGATACCGAAGCGCAGCCGCCAGAAATCGTTGCTGCCCAGATGGGCGGCAACGTCTTTCAATCCGTTATGCCCGCCGACGCCGCCGCCGAGTTTCATCTTCACGACACCGGGCAGGAAGTCGAGCTCGTCGTGCGCGACGAGGATTTCCGCCGGCGCGATCTTGAAAAAGCCTGCCAGCGCTCCGACGGATTTGCCCGAGAGGTTCATGAAGGTCGATGGCATCAGCAGCCACACGCCGCTTGCTTCATCGCGCCCGGCGATGCCGTGGTACTTCGTTTCCTTCTTCAGCGGGATACGCTGGAGGTCGGCGAACCTTTCGACCAGCCGGTAGCCCGCGTTGTGCCGCGTGCCCTCGTATTCCTTGCCCGGGTTGCCCAGGCCGACGATCAGTCGGATAGCCATGGATCAAAAAAAAGCGGCAAGGACGGATGCGCCCTTGCCGCCCTTGCTCATCGCTGGATTTACTTCTTGTCTTTTTTGTCGCCGCCAGCGGCAGGTTTCGCGCCGCCCTTATCCGCGGCTTTTGCGCCGGCAGCGGGTTTCGCGCCACCTTTCGCATCCGCGGCCTTTTCGCCATCCTTGGCGGGCTCCGCCTGCTTGCTGGCAGGCACATCGCCGGCAGCCGGCGTTGCATCGACAGCCGCGGTTTCCTCCTCGACCACTGCGAGCTGCGGCACGAGGACCGAAACGACCACCGGGTTCTCTTTCTTGTGCAGCACCGCCTCCACACCCTTGGGCAGCGTGATGTCCTTCGCGTGCACCGTATAGCCCACGGTTGCAGTGGACAGGTCGATCTCGATGAACTCGGGCAGGTCGTCGGGCAGGCAGGTGATGTTGAGCTCGTTCAGCACGTGGCTGACGACGCCGCCCTGCTCCTTGATGGCCTGCGACTGCTCGGCGTTGACGAAGTGCAGCGGCACCTTCATGTGGATCTTGCGGTCCTTGGAAACGCGCTGGAAGTCGATGTGCTGCACCTGCAGCTTGAACGGGTGCATGTTAAACGACCTCAGCAGCACCGCCTCCTTCTCGCCTTCGAGATCCAGCGTCAAGATCGACGCATGAAAGGCCTCGCGCGAAAGGTTCTGCGCCAGGTCCTTGTGGTCCAGCTCGATGTTCATCGGATTCGCGTCTCCGCCGTACACGATGCCGGGCACTTTCCCGGCATTGCGCAGGCGGCGGCTCGCACCCGTTCCCTGCAACTCGCGCTTTTTCGCGCTGACTTCGATTTTCATGACTACTCCTAAAGTTACGCGGCCCGCGACCAGGCACACGAGATGAAAGGACGCGGGGGGAATACCCCCCGCACCCCCTTAAAAAGGATGGTACGTCGTGCCTACTCCACAAACAGAGAACTCACCGAGTCCTCGCTGAAAATCCTCAAGATCGTCTCTGCCAGCAGGCCCGCGACCGACAACTGGCGGATCTTCGGGCAGGCCCGCGCGTCCTCGCGCAGCGGAATCGTGTCGGTGACCACGAGCTCGTCCATGTCCGACTCCGCGATCCTTCCCACCGCGCCGCCCGAAAGCACCGCATGCGTACAGTAGGCCACCACCTTGGTGGCGCCTTCCTGCTTGAGCACCTGCGCGGCTTTGCACAGCGTGCCGGCGGTGTCGACCATGTCGTCCATGATCACGCACGTGCGGCCGTCGACTTCGCCGATGATGTTCATGACCTCTGAAACATTCGCTTTCGGCCGCCGCTTGTCGATGATCGCGAGATCCGATTCCAGCCGCTTGGCCAGCGCCCTCGCCCGCACCACCCCGCCGACGTCCGGCGACACCACGATCAAATTCTCGTACCGCTGCTTCCATACGTCGCCGAGCAACACCGGCGCCGCGTAAATATTGTCCACCGGAATATCGAAAAATCCCTGGATCTGGTCCGCGTGCAGGTCCATCGTCAGCACCCGTGCCACGCCGACCGCCGTGAGCATGTTCGCCACCACCTTGGCGCTGATCGCGACCCGCGCCGAGCGCGGCCTGCGATCCTGGCGCCCG
>JANMXB010000151.1:0-8084 GCA_031380765.1 Pseudomonadota bacterium
CCTCGGACGGCTCGATCTGGTTCACCGATCCCACCTTCGGCATTCTCGGCTGGTACGAAGGCAACAAGGCGACGCCGGAGTCGCCGATGAACGTGTACCGCGTCGATCCTTCAGGCGCCATGGATGTCGTGGCCGAAGGCATCAATCAGCCCAATGGCCTCGCGTTCTCGCCCGACGAGAAGCTCCTGTACATCGTCGAGTCGCGCTCCGTGCCGCGCAAGATCCTGGCGTGCGATGTAAAGGGCGAGACCCTGGGCGACCGGCGCGTGCTGATCAGCGCCGGCCCGGGCACGCCGGACGGTTTTCGCGTGGACATCGATGGCAACCTGTGGTGCGGCTGGGGCATGGGCAAGGACGGCCTCGACGGCGTGCACGTCTTCAATCCCGCGGGCAAGCTGATCGGCCGCATCGACTTGCCCGAGCGCTGCGCGAACCTGTGCTTCGGCGGCGTCAACCGCAACCGCCTGTTCATGGCAGCGAGCACTTCGATTTACTCTCTGTACGTGAATACGCAGGGCGTCGGGTATCGATAGCTGATCGGCCGCCTCACCGGCCCAAACCGGGCGCGGCGCGCAGCCGCACAATGCCGTTCAAGCCGGGCGGATGAGATTTCAGGGTGCCTCTATACTTACCAATGTCTTCCTACGCCTAGCAACCGGAATTCGCCCGCCATGAAGATCACCGACATCATCACCCACCAACTCTCGGTCAACGTCGATGAGCCCTTCACGTCCTCGCGCGGCTGGTTCTACAAGACCAAGGGCGCGCTGGTTGTGGAGGTGCGCACCGACGAAGGCATCACCGGTTGGGGCGACTGCTACGGTCCTGCCGCGGTGTGCAAGGCGATCGTGGACACGCTCCTCAAGCCGTCGGTCATCGGCCGCGACCCGTTCGATGTCGAGGTGATCTGGGAGGCGCTCTACAACAAGGTCAAGGACTACGGCCTCACCGGCATGACCATCTCGGGCATCAGCGGCGTTGACATTGCCCTCTGGGACATCATCGGCAAGGCGTGCAGGCAGCCGGTCCACAAGCTGATCGGCGGCGCCTTCCGGCCGAAGGTTGAAGCGTATGCCACGGGCCTGTATTTCAAGAACATGGACCGCCTGAACGAGGAGGCCGCCGAGGAGGCCCGCGGCTACGTCGAACAGGGATTCCGCGCGGTGAAAATGAAGATCGGCCTTGGCTCGATCAAGAAGGACCTCGATCGCGTCGCCGCGGTGCGCGATGCCATCGGACCGGAGGTTAAGCTGATGGTCGATGCGAACCACTGCTTCAATGTGCCGCAGGCGATCAACATCGGCCGCGAGCTCGAGAAGCTCGACGTGCACTGGTTCGAGGAACCGGTCTCGCCCGAAGACCTGGACGGCTACGCCGAAGTGAGCCGGCGCCTCGACATGGCGGTGGCGGGCGGCGAGAACGAATTCACCAAGTTCGGCTTCCGCGAGATCCTCGCCAAGCGGGCCATGGACATTATCCAGCCGGACGTGTGCGCCGCCGGCGGCATCACCGAGTGCAAGAAGATCGCGGCGCTCGCCCAGGCGCACTCGGTGCAATGCATCCCGCACGCTTGGGGCACGGCGATCGGCCTCGCCGCCACGATTCACTTCCTCGCCTCGCTGCCGGAATGCCCGCCCTGCCTCGTGCCGATGCCGCCGATGCTCGAGTACGAGCAGACCTTCAATCCGTTCCGCGACGAGCTGAGCCAGACGAAGCTGACCCATACCAAGGGCTTCGTTGACGTGCCCACCGGTCCGGGACTGGGCATCGAGATCGACCGCAAGGTGCTCGATCGCTACCGCGTGGGACCAGCCTGCGTTTGAGACCTACCAGGAGACTCATGATGCGATTCAAAGAGATGACCGTACTGACCCTCGCGGCGCTGTTCGCCGCGGGCAGCGCGTTGGCGCAGCAGTTTCCCACGAAGCCGCTGCGCATGATCGTGCCGTTCGCGCCCGGCGGGGCAACCGACTACATGGCGCGCATGATCGCCCAGAAGACCTCCGAGAGCCTCGGCCAGCCAGTGGTGGTGGAGAACAGACCCGGCGCCAACGCCATCGTCGGCACCGACGCGGTTGCCAAGGCGGCGCCCGACGGCCATACGATGTTTCTGTGCGCCTTCGGGCATGCGACCAACCCGTACCTGGTCGCGAAGCTCCCCTACGACACACTCAAGGACCTCGCGCCGATCACGCTGCTCGTCACCGGGCCGTTGCTGCTGGTCGCGCACCCGTCGGTCCCGGCGAACACCGTCAAGGAGCTGATCGCCCATCTCAAGGCGAACCCGGACAAGCTCAACTACGCCTCGGGCGGGATAGGCAGCTCGCAGCACTTCGCCGCCGAGCTGCTCATGAATATGTCCGGCACGAAGATGAACCACATCGCCTACAAGGGCACTGCGCCGGCCTACGTCGAATTGCTGTCGGGCGCCACCTCGCTCATGTTCGACAACTTGGTCACCGCGCTGCCGCAGGTGAAAGCGGGCAAGTTGAAGGCGATCGCCGTCAGTACCGCGCAGCGCGTGAGCCAGGCGCCCGAGGTCCCCACGGTGGCCGAGGGCGGCCTGCCCGGTTTCGAGACCGGCATCTGGCACGGCTTCCTGACCACTGCCCGCACGCCGAGAGGCACCATCGAGCGCCTGAACAACGAGATCGTCCGGGCGGTCAATCTGCCCGAGGTGAAGGAGCAGTTTCTCGTGCGCGGCCTGATACCGGCGGGCAACAGCCCGGGGGAGTTCGACGCCTTCATTCGCGCCGAAATGGCCAAGTGGTCCAAGATCATTAAGGAGGCGGGGATCAAGGCGGAGTGACGGCGTCCCGCATCGTCACGCGCCTTCGTCGAATGGCTGGGCGCGCAGCGCGGCGCCGGGTGACTCTTCGTTAAATGCCGGTGGCCTCGTCCCGGGCCTGCGGCGTGTGCGTCCAGTTCTTGAGAAGGATCAATGCCACCGCCAACAGCACCGGGCCGAGGAACAGGCCGATCAGCCCGAAGGCGAGAACCCCGCCGAGCACGCCGAGGAACACCAGGGCAAACGACAACGACGACCCGCGGCTGATCAGGTAGGGCTTGACGAAATTGTCGATGCTGCTGATGACGATCAGGCCGTACAGGACCATGAACACCACCCAGCCGATTTCGCCCTGTTTGGCCAGCCAGAACGCGGCGCCGCCCCAGATGAGCGGCGGACCCACCGGCACCATCGACAGGAAGAATGTCGCGACGGCCAGCACGAATGCGTTCGGCACGCCCGCGATCAGGAAACCGACGAGCGCCACGGCAGCCTGCGCGAGCGCGGTGCCGACGATCCCGTAGAGCACGCTGGTGACGGTGTTGTCGATGGTCGCGATGATGCTTTCGGACATGTCCCCGGCCACGCGCGCCATGCTGGCCCGCAGCGTCTGCATCAGCACTTCGCCGTCGCGATAGAAGAAAAACCCCAGGAAGCCGACCAGCAGCATCTGCAGGATGCCCTGGCCTAGGACCGACCCGGTGGCCAGCAGCATCGCCCTGGCCGGCTCGGCCACCCGCTGCATCAGGTCATCGAGTGCCTGCCGGCTGTCGATCAGGCTTTTCCAGTACCCATCGGCCATCGGCCCGACGAGCGGCAGGGTGACGAGCCACTCCGGTGGCTTCGGCAGTCCACCGGCCAGGACACGCTTCGCCATCTCGACGATTTCCGCGACGTTCGCGGTAATGCTCGCCGCGAGCAGCGCCACCGGCACGATCGGGATCAACGCCATCAGCAACGACATGGCCATGGCGGCCAGAACGGCACGCTCGCCCAGGGCCCGCCGGACCCTCGAGTACAGGGGCCAGGTCGCCGAGCACAAGACTGCGGCAAACACGATCGCCGCAATGAAAGGCTGCAGCACCAGGAAGCACGTGATCGCGAGGACCGCGATTGCGGCGATGCGCGCGTAACGCTCGTAGGGTTCGGCTGCCAATGTGCTCGGCCGGGCTCAGTACAGTTGCGCCCGGTAACGCTCCACCATCGCTTCCTGCGGCTCGATGACGGCCGCGCCGCCGGCCTGGTCGTTGATCATCTGCCCCATCGTGGGCAGCACGCTGCGCGGCACCTGCGACTCGGTTTTCCACAGCCCGGAGCGCATGATCGCCTTGGCGCAATGCAGATACGCTTCGCGCACGGTGACCGTCACGACGACGTGCGGCGTTTTGCTTTGCTCGACGCAGCGCGACCGCAGAGCCTCGTCCGTGCGCAGCTCCGCCGTGCCGTTCACACGCAGCATCTCGTCCACGCCGGGGACGAAAAACAGAATGCCCACGCGTCCCGTCTCGATGATGTTGGAGAAACTGTCCAGGCGGTTGTTGCCCGGCCGGTCGGGCACCAGCAGGGTATGGTCGTCGGCGACCTTGCAGAAGCCGGGCGTGCCCCCGCGCGGGGAGGCATCGAGATTGCCTGCGGCATCCGCCGTGCACAGGACAAGGTAGGGCGACAACGCGATGAAGCTGCGGCAATGGCGGTCGATGTGCGCGAGCTGTTTTTTCAGCGCGCGCTCCATGGCAGGCTTGTAGAGCGAGCGCAGTTGCGCGACTGTGGTAATGGACGGCATGGGCGCCTCCCGCGGACAGAAAGACGCGAGTTTAGCCGCAACGCCGGGCGCACGCCTTGATACACTTCGACCACAATGGACGACCTGAATCACCTGCGTGATGCCATCGCGCTGTCCGAGGCGGCACGCAAACGCGGCAACATGCCGTTCGGCGCGGTGCTCGTCGCGCCCGACGGCGCTGTCCTCGCCCGCGGCGAGAATACGATCCTTACCGACCGGGACATGACCGCCCACGCCGAAATGAATGCGTTGCGCGCGGCGTCGAAACACTGCACCCCGCAGCAAATCGCCGCCGCGACGATGTATGCAAGCGGCGAGCCGTGTCCCATGTGCTCGGGCGCAATGATGCGCATGGGCCTGCGCCGGCTGGTGTTCGGCATTCGCGCTGTCGTCGCCACGCCGTATCTGCCGATGGCGGCGGGCGCGATGGCGCGCAGCGTGGACTGCCGCGACGTGCTGCGCCTTGCGCCCGCTGCGATCGAGGTGGCCGGACCGGTGCTGGAAGACGAAGCGAAGGTGCCGTTCGAGAAGTTCGCAGCCCGCGCTGACGGTGCGCCGGACGATGACCGGGCCGTGCTGGACACGATCGGACTCGAAGGGTACGCGGTTGTTCCCGGCGTGCTTTCCCCAACGACGGTGATGCAGCTCAAATCCGATCTCGAGGCCGCGATAGAGCGCGAAGCTGCGTATCACGGAGGCACCGGGTACGCCGATTACGGAATGGTGATGGTCTGCTGCGCCCACGCGAGATCGTTCGTTGATGTCCTCGCCGAGGATTCGGTAATGGGCATCGTCAACAGGATCCTCGGCGAGGGCAGCATCATCTACGCCTACACCTCCTCGTCGATGCCGCCGGGCCGCAGCAACTATTCGCGTCGCATCCATGTCGATTCCCCGCGGATCATCCCCGGCTACGAGACGAACCTGGGTGTCATGCTGCTGCTCGATGAATTTACGGAAGACAACGGCGCGACATGGATGCTGCCGCGATCGCACTTGGCAAAGGACCCGCCAAGCGAGGAATATTTCATGGCGAACGCAAAGCGGGTGATCGCCCCGGCCGGAAGCGCGGTCTTCTTCAACCCGCGCGTGTGGCATTCGGGCGGCAGGAACACGACCGGCAACTGGCGCCACTCGATCACGCTGAACATGTGCCGCCCGTACATGAAGCAAAGGATCGACGTCCCGAGGATCATGGGCGCAAGCAACGTCGATCTCACCGGAGCCGACGAAAGAGCCCTGCAGAAAATGGGCTTCCGCGCGCAGGTGCCCGAGTCGCTGGATGAGTACTACCTCCCGCCGGAGAAAAGGAAGTACCGGCAGAAAGCCGAGTAGCCCATGAAGACGGCGCTCATCGGCTTCGGCGACCTGGGCCGCTACATCGAAGACGCACTCGAGGAGTTTTGCCGGCTCGACCGCGCCGCAATCGCCTATTTTGACGACAACCTGCATCGATCCGGCGCGCCCAATTCGTTTCCCTTCAGGCAATACGCGAGCGACGCATTCGGCGATCACCACTTCTATGTATGCGTCGGGTACAAGCATCTGAAGACGCGAAACGAGGTCATCTCGCAACTTGCGGGACTCGGCAGGACAGTGCCGAAGTTTGTCCATCCGGACGCCTATGTGCACCGTTCTGCCAGGATCGGCGCAGGGGCTTTCATCTATTCCGGGTGCACCATCGCCCGGAACAGCATCATCGGACAAGGCGCGTGCCTCATCAATGGCGCGGTCGTCGCGCACGATTGCGCCATTGGGGACTGCTGCTGGCTCAGTCCGGGCGTCACGTTTTCCGGCAACGTCACGGTGGGCGAGAACACGTTTTTCGGCTCCGGCAGCGCTGTTTCGAACAACGTGCGCATCGGATCGGACGTCATCGTCGGGCTCGCCACGGCCGTGACAAAAGATATCGGCGACGGCCAGTCGGCCATAGGCAACCCGATGCGGATCCTCCGCAGGCCGCTCGCCCTGATTTAAAAGGTCGAGCCCGATGAGCACCGGCCTGCATTCGGAATTGCGACTGCGTCCGAATCCGGCTTTAAAAGGCTGCCGGCGAAGGCCCCCCTACCATGGCGGACTTTCGACGATTTTTGGCAGCAATTGCGTCTCGCGACGAAACCCCTCACCCACCCCTACATCAGGCCAAGCGCGCGACGCACCGCGTGCGCGATTGCGGCGTCGTCCTCGGGCGGCGGTACCTGCAGGTCGACGATGAGGATGCCCTGCCCCGCCAGGCGCTCCGACAGATGCACCGGCGCCTCATAGCCCTGCAGGCGCATGCTCAGGCCCATCGCGTCGATGCCCGCGACGGCAGGGTCGATCAGCAGATGAAGATGCGGCACACGGCCGGTCGCGCTCGCGGGAAGCAGGCGCGTGCCGAGGCCGGCAAAGCCGCCGAGCTGCCGCTCGATAACCCGCAGACGCTCCTCTAGGCGCGCGTTGTCGGCTGCGTCGTCCGCAGCAGCAAATCGTTCAAGGGCCACGAGCAAGCCGACGATTTCTTCCTTGCCGACCTTGAAGCCGCGCCCCAGCCCATGATGCGGGATGCCCTTCAGCGCGGCGCGGTCTATCAGATCCGGTGGCGCCCATGTCGACGGAGCCACATCCATGTCGAGTTGCTGAACCAGGGCGGCGCCGACGAGATCGCGGCGGCCGGCGAGGATGCCTGAAGCCTGCGGCCCGCCGATCGCCTTGCCGCCTGAGTATGCGACCAGATCGGCGCCTGACTCGATAAACCGGCGCAGATTTGCTTTAGGTGGCAGCTGGGCCGCCGCATCGACGATGACCGGAAGATCGCGCGGTTTGCACACAGACACGACGATCGGGAGGTCCGCAATATTTTCTGGGCTGGCGGAGAAAGCAAAGGCGACCGTTCCCGGCGTGATGGCCGTTTCGATTTCCCAGGCTTCGAGCCCCCGAACGCCGGCGCCGGTGGCGCGATCGTTGTGACCGATGTCCACCAGCCGCGCGCCGGATGCACTGAACGCATGGGCATAGCCGGTACGGTGGCTGCGGGGAATGAGGATCTCGCGCGCGAAGCCTTCGGCATGCGGCAGCGCCGCCATCCTGCCGATGTTCCAGCGCGTCATACTTGCCGCGGCCGCGAGCGTCAACGCGGCGGCCGCGCCAGTGGTGACCATGCCGGCTTCGGCGCCCGTAATCCGCGCGATGGTGCGGCTCCCGGCTGCCTGCAGCTCCGCGATATCGACCGATTGCTTCGCCGCCGCCGCCATTGCGGCGACGACCTCGGGCGCCATGAGGCTCCCGCCCAAGCGCGTAAGCGTGCCGGCGGCGTTGATCCTGCGCTTCACGCCCAACGCGGAATAGACATCTTCCTTGTCCAAAATCGAACCTCCCCCCATGCCCGTGTGAGATCGATAATACAATCGCGCTTTGCAACGCGCCACGCCGGGGAACCGAATTCATGTCCGAACCACGCGACCCGATCGCGTTCGAGCTGTTCAAGAACGCCATCTTTTCGATCGCCGACGAGATGGCGCTCACCGTGTTCCG
>JANMXB010000165.1:0-12051 GCA_031380765.1 Pseudomonadota bacterium
ACCGACTCGTCGCAGATGAGCACGTCGGGCTTCATCGTCAGGCAGCGCGCAATCGCGATCCTTTGCCGCTGGCCGCCCGAGAATTCATGCGGATACTTGAAGAACGCAGCGCCCGGCAGCCCCACTTTCTCGAGCAGCTCAAAAGCAAGCGAGCGGCGATCTGCCTGGTTCGCCCCTATGGCGTGGATCTTCATCGGCTCGACGAGGATCTGCCCGGCGGTGAACCTGGGATTAAGCGAGGCGTAAGGATTCTGGAACACGATCTGGATCCTGCGCTTGGCCTGGATCCACTCCCCGGGCCGTATCGCCAGAAGGTCGCGGCCCTCGAAACGGATTTCCCCGCCCGTTGGCTCATGAAGGCGCATGAGCAACAACGCGAGCGTCGACTTTCCCGAGCCGGACTCACCGACCAGGCCAAGCGTCTTGCCCCGCGGCAATCGGAACGATGCATCCTTGACAGCCCTGAACTCGCGCTTGCCGAACAGACCCTCGCGGGAAAAGAAACTCTTGGCCAGGTGCCTGGCCTCGAGCACGATCTCCTCGCTACCGTCCACGCCGCGCGTTCGCTGCACGATGTCCCTCGATGCGACCGGCGAAGAGCCCATGAAATCGCTGATGACCGGCAGCCTCCGGGGACGCGTCTCCAGCCGTGGCCGGCAGGCAAGCAGCGCCTTTGTGTAGGCATCCTGTGGCGAGTCGAATATCTGCGCGGCCGTTCCTTGCTCGCGGATCTCCCCGTCGCGCATCACCAGGATGGTACTGGCGATCTCTCCGACCACGGCCAGGTCGTGCGTAATGAACAACATCGACATGCGGCGCTTGCTCTGCAAAGCCGCCATGAGATCGAGAATCTGTTTTTGCACGGTCACATCGAGGGCCGTCGTCGGTTCGTCCGCGATCAGGAGATCGGGTTCGCAGGCAATCGCCATTGCGATCATGACGCGCTGCTGCTGTCCGCCTGAAAGCTGATGCGGATAGGCGTCGATCCTGGACTGCGGTTCGGGGATGCCGACTTCGGCCAGCAATTCGATCGCGCGCTGCCGCGCCTGATTTTTCGGCAAGCCCAGGTGTCCGGCAAGGACTTCCACGAGCTGAAAGCCGACGCTGAACACCGGATTCAGCGAACTCATCGGTTCCTGGAAAATCATCGAGATCCGGCTTCCGCGTAGCCGTTGCATTTCGCGCGGCGCAAGAGTGAGCAGGTCACGTCCGCGATAGTCGATCCTGCCCCCGGGACGCACCGCGCCGTTGGGCGGCAAAAGTCCCATGATCGCGAGCGCGGTCACCGACTTGCCGCTGCCCGATTCGCCGACCAGCGCTACTGTGCTATTGGCGGGAACCTCGAAGCTGATGCCCCGCACGGGCTCCACGGTGTGATGTTTGTCGAGGTGAATAACCACCGCCAGGTCGCGAACGCTGAGCATGACTTCGCGTTCCGGGGGTGCGTTCATTTGAGCCTGGGGTCGAGCGCGTCACGCAGCGCGTCGGTAAGCAGACTGAAAGCGGTCACCAGCACGGCCATGGCGAGCGTCGCCGCCGCGAGCTGCCACCACCTTCCGTTGAGCAATTCGCTCTGGGACTCGTTCAGCATGCTTCCCCACGAAACGGTGTCGACGCCGACGCCGAATCCGAGAAAGCTCAGGATCACCTCGGACTTTATGAAGAGCACCACGTGCAGCGAGAGCTGGACCAGCACGACGTGGCTCACGTTCGGAAGAATTTGCACATACATGCGGTTCAGGTTGGAGGCGCCGATCGCGTCGGCCGCCTGGACGTATTCGCGCACCTTGTGTTTCATGTACTCGGCGCGTATCAGCCTGAAGATGCCGGTCCAGCCCGTGAGCCCGAGGATCAGCACGACCGTCGTGGTGCCTTTCTGGCTGAGCACGGCCGCGATAGACAGCACCAGCAGCAGGTAGGGAATCGATGTGAATACGCTGTAGAGCCAGTTGAAAAAGGCGTCGGTTCGGCCGCCAAAATAGCCGGCCTGGGCACCGAACACCGTGCCTATGAATGCAGCCAGAAGAGCAGCGGCCAGCCCCACCAGCAGCGATGTCTGCGTGCCCTTGATCGTTTTCTTCAGAACGTCCCGGCCCCATTTATCGCCGCCAAAAGGCAGCGTCGCCGTGCGCGGTTCGGCGGCCGACGCCCCTGCGGATCCGCGTTTGATGTCGGCGATTTCTTCTGCTATGGGATCGGCGATCCCCAGGTCTTCCGGCGCGGGGGTGCTCTGCGCAGACCCCGTCACGGCCGGATCTTTCGGCGCACCAGCGTCGCTGCGCGCGGCCAACCCGGGCGGCGCATAGCTGATACCGATTTCCCTGCCCCAATCGGCGGCGATCCATCCCAGGCTGGAGGCCAGGGCGAGCCCGAAATAAAAGAGAACGACCGCCGCGCAGGCCAGACCGAGGCGGTTTGCGCGAAACCTCCGCCAGGCCATCGTCCACAAGGATGGCGAGCCACCCTCGCCACTCCCGGGCAGGGCCAGCGCATCGACGCTCATTTGAGCTGCACTCGCGGGTCCAGCGCCTTGTACAGGAGGTCAGTGGCCAGGTTGACGATCATGGTCGCGATCGCAACGTAGACGGTGACCGCCTTGATCAGCGGGAAGTCGCTGCGCTCGACGGCCAGGATCACCTCGCGTCCGATGCCCGGGATCGAGAAGAAACGCTCGACGAGGAACGCGCCCGCAAGCAACCCCGGGAGCTGGATCATCACATTGGTGAGGATCGGGATCGCCGCGTTGCGCAGCACGTGCACGCCCATGGTACGGACTTCCCCCATGCCTTTCGCCCTCGCTGTGCGGACATAATCCTGGTTTACCTCCTCGAGGAAAAAGCTGCGGTACAGGCGAATGTCGGGCGCGAGCGTGACCACGACGCCGACCAGCACCGGCAGGACGCTGTAGCGCAACAGGTTCTCGGCGAAATTGTGTCCCCACCCCTGCACCGGGAACCATCCAAGCTCGTACCCCATCACGTACTGGAACACGATGATGTAGACGAGGATGCTGATCGACTGGCCCACCGTGCACGCAATCATGATCGAGCGGTCCGTCAGCGATCCGCGCAGGTAGGCCGCGAGCAGCGCCGCCACCATCGACAGGGCGGTGGCAATCACGAGCATCGGGACCATCACGGTCAGCGAAGGGCCGAGCCGGGTGGCAAAGATCGCGGAGACCTTTTCGTTCGTCGCCCAGCTGACGCCGAAGTCCCCGGTTGCGATCTGCCTAAGGAAAATCAGGAACTGAACGTAATACGGCTGGTCGATCCCCAATTGCCTGCGGATGTTTTCGATCTGCTCCGGATTGGAGATCTTCCCCGCCAGGATGTAGGCCGGATCGCCACCGACAAGGTTGAACAGGACAAACACCAGCAGCACTACCCCGAGCAAGGTCGGCACGAACTGCAATACGCGGCGGACGATATAGGCGAGCACTAGGTCCCCGGCCTCGGATCGAGGTCAATGTAGAGCCATTCGGCGTGCATGACAGGGTGGTCGCGATAGCCCACGACATGGGGCTGCAGCAGCACGTTCCGATAGCGGCTGTCGTTCAGGATCCAGGCGGTCTGCACTTCCATGATCCGCGCCATCTCGCGGTACAGGCGATTGCGTTCGGGTCCGTCGGGCAGGGCGCGGGATTTTTCGTAGCGGTGATCGAACTCGGGGGAGCGAAAGCAGGCATTGTTGCTTTGTGCCGTGTTGGGGCCGTAGAGCAGCTGCATGAAGTTGTCGCCATCCGGATAGTCCGCGATCCATGCAGCCCCGCGCATCATCAGGCGGCATCGCTTTTCGAGTTTAAGCAGTTCCGGAAAACGGTCCTTGTGAATCTGCAGGCGCACGCCGATCGAATCGAAAGAACGCTTTACGAGCTCGTCGAACTGGCGGGAGACCTCGTTGGGCGCGGACGAGTAGCGGATCACAAGCGGCTGACCATCGGGCAGCGTACGGTAGTCGTCGGCCCCTTTCCGATAGCCGAACTTGTCGAGCAGCGCGTTGGCGAGCGCAGGGTCGTAGGGAATGCTGCTACGGTAGCCCGCATCGTGACCGGCGACGCCTGGTGGAATCGGAAACTGCGCGCGCACGGCCTGTCCGTTACGGATGATCCTGATCTGATCGTCGATCTTGTAGGCCATCGCGATCGCGCGTCGCAACGCGACCTTTTCCTTCGAGGTCCCGCCCACCGGATTGGGCTTGCCGTCAATCGTCTCTTGAATGTTGAAGTAAGTGTAGGTGATCTCCGGATCGACGCTGCGATCGAGCCTGATACCGCGCTTTGCGAACTCCGGCTTCAGATTGCCGTCCCGGTCAAGAAAGATCCCGGAGAGCTCCCAGAGCTGGTACTCGAGGTCGGTCTGGCCGCCGAGGAAGGCAAGCCAGCGGCCTTGCGTTTCTTCCATGATGCTGATTTCCACTGTCCCGATCGCCGGAAGCCGGGTGCCCTTCATGCGTGCAACGATGGCCTTGTCGGCGGGGTCGTCGCCGGGCTCGAAGTCCCAGATCTTCCCCCGATACCCCGGATTGGCCTCCAGAATTATCTTCGAGGAACGTACGTAATTCTTCAACAGGAACGGTCCGGTGCCCACCGGATGCGAGTTTGTGTCGTCTCCGTACGCCTCGATTACTTCGCGCGCAACCGCGCCGGCAAGCGGGAATGCAAGCACATGGGAAAAATTGAAATCCGTCTGGTTGAGCCGGATGCGCAGAGTGTACCGGTCCGTGACTTCCAGCCCCGCGACCTTCGCGTCGTAGTTGAATCGCCCCGCCCTTTTTGCCAGCGCAGCGAGATCATCGAGGCCGGCGATCTTGCCTTCGAACAGGAACGCATAGGGCGAGCGATTAGCCGGATCCATGAAGCGCTTGATCGAATAGGCGTAATCCGCGGCGGTCAGCTCGCGCTTCGCGCCTTTGAATGCAGGGTCGTCGGTGAAGCGGATGCCGGGCCTGATTTTGAAAGTGTAGGTGCGGCCGTGATCCGCGATGACCGGCAGCGACTCCGCGACGTTAGGCACCAACTTTGCGGGTCGGGCAAGGTAATCGTACGTAAGCAGCGGATCGAAAATGGCCTCGATCACCGTGCCCGAGTAGTAATCGGACACTCTTGTCGGGTCGAACCCGGTCTCGGCGACCTGGAACGTCACGCGCAGCGTCTTGCCTTTTCCGCCTACGTTTGCGTCCCCCGATGCGCCGAGCAGGAGCAGCGCCAGCGTGACCACGCCAAGACTACGCACCGCCCTGTTCATTCTGCGCCGTTCATTTGCCGGACACCCTTGGTCGGGCCAGGCGACCCATGCCGGCCGGCCGGGGCAAAGTATAATCGGCATGCGCACTTCTCACAGGGCACAGCATGGGATTTCTCGCCGGAAAACGCATCCTTGTCACCGGGCTGCTCAGCAACCGGTCGATCGCATGGGGCATCGCCAAGGCGGCCCAGCGCGAGGGCGCGGACCTCGCCCTCACCTATCAGACCGATCGCTTCAAGGACCGCGTGGCGGACATGGCGAAGGAACTCGGTTCGGACATTGCGCTGCCGTGCGAGGTCACGGACGATGCGTCGATCGCAATGCTTTTCGAGCAGCTTGGCAAGCGCTGGGACAGTCTGGACGGCCTGGTGCATTCGATCGCGTTCGCCTCGAAGGAAGCGATCACCGGCGATTTCCTCGAAGGCCTTTCGCGCGAGGCGTTTCGCCAGGCGCTGGACATCTCGGCGTACAGCTTTCCCGCCCTGGCCAAGGCGGCGCTGCCAATGCTGGGTGAGCGCGCCTCGCTGGTTACGCTGACCTATCTTGGCGCGGAACGGGTCATCCCGAACTACAACACCATGGGCCTCGCAAAAGCGAGCCTCGAGGCCAGTGTGCGCTACCTTGCGGAGAGCCTGGGCAAACGGGGCGTGCGCGTGAATGCCATTTCAGCCGGTCCCATCAAGACTCTGGCGGCAAGCGGGATATCCGGATTCGGCAAGATCCTGAAGTTCGTCGAGCAGAATGCGCCGTTGCGGCGCAATGTCACGATCGACGATGTGGGAAATGCGGCGGCCTTTCTGCTCTCGGACCTCGCAGCGGGCATCACCGCGGAGGTGCTCTACGTCGACGGTGGGTTCAACACCACTGTAGGCGGAATTTCGGCTCCGCCGGAAGAGACCGCCCCTTAGAGGTTACTGGGCCTTTTTCTCCAGGTTCGGCTTGTTGATCTCGACCTTGGCGCGTGACCGCAGGCTGGCGGTGTAAGCCGCAAACTGCTCGCCGCCCGCCTGGTTTTCCAGCCTGGCGATGGCGCTTTTGGCTTCCTTTTCGTCCTTGGGCGCCGCCTCGATGACCTTGCCGACGCGATAAAGCACGAAACCTCCCTCTGCTCCGAACCCGGCGTAGGCCGGCAGCTTTGCCGCGTCGGCGGAGAGGATCTGGCGCAGCGCATCCGGGGGCAGGCCCTCCGGTTTCGCACGGCTCACCGGGTGCGCCGCGGACCATTTGAGGCCGGGGTCCTTGCCTTGATTCAATTCGGCAAGCTTCGATTCGCCGTCCTTTCTGGCGAGTTTCGCGGCTTCTTCCAGCCGAAGGCGCTTCTCGATGTCGCCCTTCACCTCTTCATACTTGAGCTGCGCCGCCGGCCGGTGCTCGGCCACGCGCGCCGATGCGAGTACGCCCGGCGCGACTTCGATCGCGTCCGTATTGCGCTTCGACTGGATCGAGTCCGGCGAAAAGAGCGCACCGAGCATGCGCGGATTGGCGAGCGGGCCGGCGGCCGGCGAGCCGGTTTTTGGAAACCAGTCGGTCTTCTGCACCTGCAGTTTGAAGCGCTCGGCGGCGGGCTTCAGGCTGTCGGACTGCTCATAGACGAGGTTGCTGAAGCTCTCCGCGGCCTCGGCGAATTTTCGCGCGCCTTTCTGCTTGGCCAGGTCCTTGGTCAGCTCGGCGCGCACCTCGTCGAGCCCTTTGACCTTTGCGGGCCGGACCGCGGCAACGCGGATGATGTGATAACCATACTCCGTCTCGACGATGTCGCTGGTCTCGCCCTCCTTCAGCTTGAATGCGGCTTCCTCGAAGGGCTTCACCATCATCCCGGGCGAAACCACGCCGAGGTCGCCGCCCTTCTCGGCGGAGCCGGGGTCCTGCGAATCCTGCTTCGCCAGTTCGGCGAACTTCCCCGGCGTTTTCCTGATTTCGGCCAGCAGGGCCTCGGCTTTCTTCTTGGCCGCCTCTTTCTCGGCCGGCTTGGCGTCGGCCGGCGCAGCTATGAGGATGTGGCTGATGTGGCGCTGTTCGTCCTGCTTGTACTGGCTCGAGCGTGCGGCATAGGCCGCCTTGAGCTCGTCCTCGGTCACCGGATCCTGGGCACCGAGCTGCTCGGCGGACAGGGTCAGGTACTCCGCCTTCACCAGCTCGGGCGTGCGGAACGCGCCCTGGTTGGCATCGTAATAGGCTTTGACGGCCGCTTCGTCGACTTTGACCTGGCTTACGAAAGACTCGGCCGGGATCACGAATTCCTGCACCTCGCGCTGCTGGCCTTCGAGCGCGGCAAGGCGCGCGGATACGGCGCGCGACTGGATTGCGCTCCCGGCGACCGAGCGGTTGAGCTGGGACATCGCGAGGTCGTAGCGCAACCGCGCCTCGAACGCGGCGGGCGTCATGTTCTGCGCCTGCAGGAGGGCTTCGTACGTCGGCTTGGAAAACTTGCCGTCCACCTGGAACGGGGGCATCGTGGTGATCAGCTCCCGCAGCTGCTCGTCGCTGATCACGAGACGCGATTTCACCGCTGCGGTGGCGAGCACGCGGCGGTCGACCATGCTTTCGAGCAGGCCTGCGCGCGCCTCCGGGGTATCGAAGGAGCTGACATCGGCGCCGCGCCCCAGGACCCCGCGGATCCGGTCCAGCTGCTGGCGCAGCTCTTCGTTGAATTCGCGCACCGTGACTTTCTGGCCTTCGACATCCGCCACGTCATCGGCGTTGCGCATCGAACGCGTATAAGAATCGAGGCCGAAGAACGCGAACGGCACGATGATGAGCGCCAGCACGACCTGGACGACGCGCTTGTTCTTGTGGACGAAATCAAACATGGTGCTGTGGTTCCCCGCTTTTGTCGCCGCATCTATTCCGAATGTGAAAAAGGCGAACCGCGGTTCGCCTTTTTGAGTACGGTTGCGCAAGTAACAACACCAAGATTGTACCTCATCGCGCAACGCCCTAGCGCTCCGAGGGCCTCCTCAAAGGCTTATCTCTGCCTCACTCGCATGGTATTGACGGTCGGCGTGCGGAATCCTGCCCGCTCGCAGTTGTAACGGCTTTGCGACTGATGCTGAACGTCGGTGTACGCCACCCAACTGCCATATTCCGATGCGGCATTGAGCCGGGCGGCAAGAAGCCCACTGTGCGCGCCGGATCTACGAAACTCGGGCAGGGTGTACGAGTTGCCGAAGAAGGTATAGCCATCACCTACGCGCGGCGCTCGTATCCTGTCTTTTGCAGATGCGCGACAATCAAGGCGCCGCGCCCGCGGCGGAAACACATTCCGGCGGTCGTCTATGGCATTCGCCTATGATCCGGAGACGATGAAATCCCTGCTGCATCGGCTGTTTCCCCGCGACGACGGCGCCGGTTTGTGGCGCGATCGAGATTTTCTGCGCCTGTGGACCTCGCTAACCGTAATCCACTTCGGCGGACAGATCACTTTTCTTGCGCTTCCCCTTACGGCGGCGTTGCTCCTCAATGCGACTCCGCTTGAGATGGGAGTGCTGTCGGCGCTCGAGACCGTGCCGTATGCGCTGTTCGGATTGTTCGCCGGCGTTCTCGTGGACCGCGTGCGAAAGCTGCCAATCATCATCTGGTGCGACGTTGGCCGCGGATTTGCGCTGCTCGCCATTCCCGTCAGCGCCTGGCTCGATATGCTGTCCATGCCAGTGCTGTACGTTTGCGGATTCGCAATCGGTACCGGCTCCGTTTTCGGGTGGCCGGCGTATCAGGTGTTCATGACCGAGCGCGTCGGGCGCAGCCGGCTGGTGGAAGCGAACGCCAAAATCGGGGTCAGCGACTCGGCCGCCCAACTGGTCGGACCCGGGCTCGCCGGTGCGCTGATCCAGTGGCTGACAGCGCCGTTTGCAATCCTGCTTGATGCGCTGTCGTTCTTCTTTTCAGCGTGGATCCTGCGGGGGATTCCATCCAGCGATAGCGACGCGCCTAAAATGCGCGCGACCAGTGTGCGCACCGAAATCCGGGAAGGTCTGGCGGCGATCTGGCGCAATTCCACGCTGCGGGCGCTGGCCTGGTCAATAGCCCTTTGGCAGATGTTTCGCCAAGCCTATTTGGCGATCATCGTGCTGTTCGCCGCGCGCGAGCTCGGCTTCTCGGCGGGGCACCTCGGAATACTCTGGACGCTTGCCGGGGTCGGGGCCCTGGCGGCCGCGGTACTGGCCAATCGGCTCAATCGACGGTTCGGATTCGGGCGCACGATGCTCGGCGGACTGTTCGGTACAGGCATTGCGTGGTTGATCGTCGCATTCGCTTCCGGGACGCACCCGGCGAGCTCGATGCAGTTTGCGTTCGGGCTGCTGGTCCTCGACTTCAGCGGCATGCTCTTCTTCGTGAACTACCTCACGTTGCGCCAGGCGGTCACGCCGGATGAGATGCTCGGGCGCGTGACCGCGACGATGATCTGCCTGACCGTTGCGGCCGCCCCCTTCGGCGGGCTGCTTGGCGGCTGGATCGCCGAACACGAGGGCCCGCGCTTTGCGCTCATGCTTGCCGGCTTGGGCGCGATCGCACTGGTGCCCTGCATTGCCTGGGCCTCACCGCTCGCGGGGTTGCACACGTTGCCGTCGCTGCCGCCGGCGCGCGTCACGGAAAGTGTCCCTGAAGAGATGCCTCATTAGGCAGATCGGGGTGGTGAAAAGATCAGCGCCGGCTAAGCCGGGTAATCCATAACTTGGCGATCGTCGAAGTGCCGTCGGTGCCCTGCGCGGTGCGATAAACCTGCACCGCCTTCGAATCCTGTCCCGCTAGGTGGTAGGCGTAGCCGAGTTGGAGCTTCGCCTGCTCCGGGCGCGTGAAGCCGGAGCCCATTCGGATGCCCTGCTCCATCATCGCGAGCCCCTTTTCGGTTTTGCCGTTAAGGACATTATTGAATCCTTCGTTGAACAGCACCTTGCCCTCGCGACCGGCCGGTTGACTCTCGTCCTTGGAACTCGCCTTCAGATCCTCCGCCTGGTTTTTGGCGGCCATGTCCTTGAGACGCTGGTGCCGGGTTGCCTCCGCGCCAGTACCGAGCCGGCCCGCGGCATACCCCACCTCGATGATTTTCAGAGCTTCCTTCGGAAATCCATCCTGCAAGGCCAGTTGCGCGGCTTCGACGTATTCTTCCGTTGTGCCCATCGTCTCGGTCGCAATCTTCAAGCGCGCTACATCCAAGGCCAGCTTGTCCGAGTACCCGGGCCTGGTTGGAATTGCCTGGAGCAGGACCAGCCAGTAATCACGCTTGGGATAATGGCTCACCAGCCGCTCCATGGCGCGCGTATACCCGGTATTGTCTTTTTGCTGCAGGTAGGCGTTGGCGAGCAGCTGAAGCTGGTTTTCCGATGGGACCTGCCCCCCCCGCTCCTCGGCGTCGATATCCGCGCTGAGCAACTTGATCGCCGCGGAGAAATTGTTCGACAGGTACAGCGACTGAATCAGGATTGCGCGCAGGGACCGGTCGGTGCCGCCGGCCGCAAAATGGCGCTCCGCAATTTCCGCAGCCTTGCGGTAGTCCTTCGCCTGATAATACTGGCCGGCTGCCGCCGCCAGCAGCTGGCGCTTTTCGGCCTCGGGTCCCGCGGGCGAGGCGGCGGCAGCTTCCAGCGCCCGGGCAGCCGTAGCTGGGTCGCCGTTCATGATGGCAACCTGTCCCAACACCCGCTCGATCAGGTAGTTTTCATACGGCGTGCGGTCACGGACCGCTTGCGCTTCGCGCAGCCTGGCCATCGCCTCCTTGCCCTTTTTGCCGCGGATCAGGTCGATCGCCGCCTGCACGGGCTTGCCGACCTCCGGGCGCGCGGAATTTCCCTTGCTCGCAGAATCCTGGGCGCACGCCCCGGTCATTTGCAGCGCCGAGAAAAGGATGGTCGCCACAACCGCGGCGCGGGTTTTGCGGTTACGCATAGGACTCAACGGATGAATTGTTCGTTGCCGATCAGGCCGATCTTGGTCAGCCCCAGGCGCTGAGCCGACGCCATGACCATCGCCACGCTGTCGTATTTCACGAGCTTGTTCGGGCGCAAATGCAGCTCGGGCTGGACCTGAGCGCTCGCCGCCCCTTTGAGCCTTGCCTCCAGTTCGGCGCGATCGCGCAGGATCTGGCCGTTCCAGATCAGGGTGCCGTCGAAATCCACCTCGACGGTAACCACTTCGGGCGGCACCGTCGGCGGCGGAGGGTTCCCGACGGGCATGTTGAGCTTCACCGCGTGCGTCTGAATCGGAATCGTAATGATCAGCATGATCAGCAGCACCAGCATCACGTCGATCAGCGGCGTGGTGTTGATGTCGACCATGACGTCTGGATCCTGCCCCTCGCTGCCCGAGCCAATGTTCATGCCCATGATTGCTCCTAGCGCTGCCCGCCGCGCGCCGGCGGTTCGGTGATGAATCCCACCTTCTGGATGCCGGCACGCTGGCACGCGTACACCACCCTGCCGACAAACTCGTAGCGCGCGTCCCGATCGCCGCGAATGTGAATTTCCGGCTGCGGCTTGCGTAGCGCAATTTCCTTGAGCCGGTCGAGAAACTTGCGTTCGTCAGCGATCAGCTGGTTGTTCCAGAATACGTCGCCATCCTTGTTCACGGCGATGATGATATTTTCGGGTTTGGTCTGGTTCGGCTGGTTTCGCTCTTTGGGAAGCGCGACCGGGACGGACTGGATGACCACCGGGATCGTGATCAGGAAAATGATCAGCAGCACAAGCATTACATCGACGAGGGGCGTCGTATTGATGGACGCAACCAGTTCGTCGTCCGTCGACTCAATCGCGCCCACGTTCATCGCCATGTTCAGGGATTCCCGCGCGCGCGCCGTTGGCCGCCGAGCAAC
>JANMXB010000235.1:0-4710 GCA_031380765.1 Pseudomonadota bacterium
AAGTCGCAATGCCGTAGAACGACAAGGCGACGATCATGAAACGCAGGATCGGGTCGTCGCGCAGCTTGTGCCAGGCACCGCTGAGCGTCATCACGCCGTTGATCATCCCGCCCCAGCTTGGCGCCAGCAGGATCAGCGAGAACAGCATGCCGATCGACTGCGCCCAGTCCGGCAGCGCCGTGTAGTGCAGGTGATGGGGGCCGGCCCACATGTACGTGAAGATCAGCGCCCAGAAATGCACCACCGAGAGCCGGTAGGAGTAGATCGGCCGCTCGGCCTGCTTGGGGATGAAGTAGTACATCATCCCGAGAAAGCCCGTGGTCAGGAAAAAGCCCACCGCATTGTGGCCGTACCACCACTGCACCATGGCGTCTTGCGCGCCGGCGTACACCGAGTAGGACTTCCAGAAGGTCACCGGCACCGCGGCGCTGTTGACGATGTGCAGCAGCGCCACCGTGATGATGAACGCGCCGAAGAACCAGTTGGCGACGTAGATGTGCGAAACCTTGCGCTTGAAGATCGTGCCGAAGAACACGATTGCATAGGAGATCCACACGATGGCGATCAGGATGTCGATTGGCCACTCGAGCTCGGCGTATTCCTTGGAGGTCGTGATCCCCATCGGAAGCGTGATTGCGGCCAGCACAATGACCGCCTGCCACCCCCAGAAGGTGAATGCGGCGAGGCCGTCGGAGAAGATCCGCGCATGGCAGGTGCGCTGGACCACGTAGTAGCTGGTGGCAAACAGGCCGCACCCGCCGAACGCGAAAATGACCGCGTTGGTGTGCAGGGGACGCAGCCGGCCGTAGGAGAGCCACGCCGTGTTGAAGTTGAGCTCGGGCCAGATAAGCTGCGCCGCGATCAGGATCCCGACCAGCATCCCTA
The DNA here is from genome assembly GCA_031380765.1 of Pseudomonadota bacterium. Taxonomy (GTDB): domain Bacteria; phylum Pseudomonadota; class Gammaproteobacteria; order Burkholderiales; family SG8-39; genus SZAS-79. The sequence goes on from JANMXB010000235.1 coordinate 886, forward strand.
CGACGCCCCAGACGATGGTCATCACGGCGAACTGCCGGACGACCTTGTAGTTGTAGGTTGTTTCCGCTTGCATGGCGTTTTTTCCCCGGTTGCCGCACGCACGACCGTGCCAGTGAAGATGCTAGGGGAGCGGGAAAACGGGGGATTGACGCAGATCAAACACTCGGCCCGGCGGGCTTGTCGTCGTCGTCCAGGACCTCGAGGGCGGGGCGCTCGAGGTCGTCGAACTGGCCGGATCCGAGCGCCATCCAGAACACCCAGCCGATCGCGAGCACCAAGACGAGGGAGACCGGAACCAGGAGGTAGAGGCTTTCCATGGGGTCAGCTCACAAGTTCAGCGCAGCGCGGCCGTGAGCCGCGCGGAATTGAGCACCACGATGAACGAACTCGCCGCCATGCCTATTGCGGCCTCCCAAGGGCCAATCAGGCCGAACGCGGCCGCGGGGAGCGCCACGGCGTTATAGGCAAGGGCCCAGGCGAAATTCTGCCGGATCGCAGTCATCGCAAGACGCGCGATACGCGCAGCCTGGAGCACCCCTTCAAGCTTTCCCGAAGCGAGCACGAAGTCCGCGTTCCGCTGCGCGAGCGCAGCGCCCTCGCCCATTGCGATAGAGACATCGGCCTGGGCGAGCACCGGCGCGTCGTTGAGCCCGTCGCCGAGCATTGCGACGTGCCGGCCGCCGGCCTGCAGGCGTTTCACGTAGTCGTACTTGTCCTGCGGCGAGGCCCCGCCCCGATGTCTTTCGATGCCCAGCCGGGCCGCCACTTCGCCGGTCACCGCGGCGTCGTCGCCGCTGAGAAGATGCACTTCGAGGCCCGCGGCGCGCAGGCCCTCGATCAGGCGCGCGGCGTCAGGCCGCAGGCCGTCGTCGAACGACATGCGGGCAATCCATCCGGCGTCGCTCCCCAGGAAAACCTGCGATTCTCCGTGCGGCCGCCTGCCGAGGACCGGCAGTTCGCCGGCAACCTCCTGCACGAACCGCAGCGAGCCGATTCGCACCCGGCGACCCGCAATCCGTGCCTCGATGCCGGCGCCTGCAAAGTGCACCGCCTGCTGTACCCCCGGACGCGGACCTGTCGAAGGCGTCCTCGCCAGGGCGCGAGCCACCGGGTGATTGCTGCCGGATTCGAGCGCCTGCGCAAGTGCAAGGCACTCGCCGGCATCCAAAGGCCCTGCAGTCTCGATGTCGGCAACGCGGAGCTTGCCCTCGGTGAGCGTGCCCGTCTTGTCCATCACCACATCCGTGACTCTGGCCAGCGATTCGATCGCGGCGCCGCGCGTGAGCACGATGCCGCGGCGGGCCAGCGCACCGGTCGTGGACGTAAGCACGATCGGCGCGGCCAGGCCAAGCGCGCATGGACAGGTCACCATGAGCACCGCAATAGCCACCCAGATCGCGCGTGGCGCATCGACAAGCAGCCATCCGGCCAGGGTTGCAGCGGCGACCGCGAGCACGATCCATGTCAGCGCACGCGCCATCTGGTCGGCGGCTTCGACCAGGCGCGGCCTGCCCGCCGCGGCCCTTTCGATCAGGCGGCCGATCGCCGCGGCCTGGGTTTCCAACCCGGCGTGGGTGACCTGCATCGTCAGGGGTTGCGCGACATTGACCGATCCGCCGATCAGGCGCGAGCCCGGATTCTTTTCCACCGCGCGCGATTCGCCGGTGAGGAGGGATTCGTCGGTGCTGCCCGAGCCCTCGAGTACGACCCCATCGGCAGGCACGGTCTCGCCGGGGGCCACCAGCACCCTGTCTCCGGCGCGGAGCTCGTGCGCGGCGACATGTTCCCCCGCCGCGCCGGAACTCCCGCCCAGCCGGAAAGCGAATGAGGGCATCCAGCGCGCGAGGTGATCGAGGCGCGCCGCAGCCTTGCGCCGCGAGGAGAGTTCCAGGTAGCGTGAAGCCAGCAGCAGGAATACCAGCATGGTGATCGAGTCGAAATACACTTCGCCGCTGGCCGTCACCGTCGCCCAGAGGCTCGCGCCGAATCCGGCCAGGATCCCGAGCGAGACGGGAACGTCGATCCCGATTCGGCGCGCACGCAGGCCAGCCAGCGCGGACAAGAAGAATGGCCCACAGGCAAACGCAATCACCGGCACGGTGAGCACGAGACTCGCCCAGCGCATGACCTGGTCGGCCTCGAGGGTCAGCGTGCCGGTGTCGTCGATGTAGCGCGGGATCGCGTACATCATCACCTGCATGGCGCCGAATCCCGCGACGAACAGCCTCCACAGCGCGGCGCGCTGCTCCCTGCCTTGCTGGAGCCGCTGCTTTTCCGGCTCGAAAGGGTACGCGTCGTAGCCCAGGCTGCGCACGGCGGCGATGATCCGGCCGAGCGTCACCACCCGCTCGTCCCACGCAACCTGGGCGCGGCGAGTGGCGTAGTTGACCGAGACACGGGTGACCCCCGGCATCCGGCGCAGATAACGCTCGCTCAGCCAGACGCACGCGGCGCAGCGGATCCCGTCGAGGGCGAGGAGCGCTTCTCGTCCGTGTTCCCCGACCGATGCGACGAACTGGCGCTGCGCGAGCGGGTCGTCGTAAAGCGCGACTGAAGGGAGATCCGCGGGCAGGCCCTCCCCGGGGTGCGGCGCTTCGCGTGTCGTGTAGTAACTCTCGAACCCGGCGTCGACGATCGTGCGCGTCACGGCTTCGCAGCCCGCGCAGCACATTTCGCGTGGATGCCCTAGGACGGTTACACATCGGCGAAAGCCGCGCGGCACGGGCAGGCCGCAATGAAAGCAGGCGGCAATCGCCAGAAGCGCTGCGCGGGTCTGCCGGGGAATGGCAAGCGCATTGGCCATTGGTGGATGCTAGCGGACCGGAGTGCGCCCATATTGACCTGGATCAACCTCGACCATAGCCGCGCCCAATCGCCGGAATTGCGATAATCGATTTGCCCCATGGGCGCGCCGGGCATACATTGACCCAACCACTGACGACAACGCGACGCCCTCCCCATGACCGCCCCCACCTCCGCACGCGAAGGCAGCCTCGAAGCCCCCACCCGGCACCCGCTCGACTGGAAGAACCCGGAGTTCTGGGACCCGGCGTCTCTCGAGGCCGAGCAGGAGCGCGTCTTCAACATCTGCCACGGCTGCCGGCGCTGCGTGAACCTGTGCACCGCCTTCCCCACCCTGTTCGACCTCGTCGACGAGGGGAAAACGATGGAAGTCGACGGCGTGGACAAGAAGGATTTCGGCAAGGTCGTCGACCAGTGTTATCTCTGCGACATGTGCTTCATGACCAAGTGCCCGTACGTGCCGCCGCATCCATGGAACGTGGATTTTCCCCACCTCATGCTGCGCGCGAAGGCGGTGAAATTCAAAAAAGGCGAGGTTACTTTCCGCGACCGGCTGCTCACATCCACCGATGCGCTGGGCAAGCTGGCGACGATTCCGGTGGTGGTGCAGGCGGTAAACGCGCTGAACAAAAACCCGGCCGCGCGCGGGCTGATGGACAGCGTGCTCAAGGTCCACAAGGACCGGCGGCTGCCGGAGTATGCAAGCCGCAAGTTCCGGCCCAACGCGGCCGCGAGCGACCCATTCGCCGTGAAGGACGGGAAGAACACCCCGGGCAAAGTGGCGATCTTTTCGACCTGCTACATCAACTACAACGAGCCCGGGATCGGGCACGACCTGCTCGCGATCCTCGAGCACAACGAGATTGCCTACATGCTTGTGGAGAAGGAGGCGTGCTGCGGCATGCCGAAGCTCGAGCTCGGCGACCTCGAGTCGGTGGCGAAGAGCAAGGAGGCGAACATCCCGGTGCTGGCAAAGGTAGCGAGTGAAGGTTATGCGATCCTCACGCCGATCCCGTCCTGCAC
>JANMXB010000236.1:0-5191 GCA_031380765.1 Pseudomonadota bacterium
TAAAATTCCGGGTATTGCAAATAATATCCCTACCAATGCAGCGTTGTATGCTAGCGCTTCATGTTCTTTTTTCTGATCTTTTAAATAAAGAATACTGTAATAAACAGAAACGCCCATTTGAATGACAAAGTCATCGACCACTACGAAAATCCCCGCAACGTCGGCTCGTTCGAGAAGGGTGACGATACGGTAGGCACCGGCATGGTGGGCGCACCCGCCTGCGGCGACGTGATGAAGCTGCAGATCAAGGTCGGCAAGGACGGCACGATCGAGGACGCCCGCTTCAAGACGTACGGATGCGGCTCGGCGATCGCTTCGTCTTCGCTCATCACGGAGTGGGTCAAGGGCAAGACGCTCGACGAGGCGATGGGCATCAAGAACACCCAGATCGCCGCCGAGCTCGCGCTCCCGCCGGTCAAGATCCACTGCTCGATCCTGGCCGAGGACGCGATCAAGGCCGCCGTGGCGGACTACAAGCAGAAGCACGGCGTCGAAGCGGCGCGGGAACAGCAGGTTGCGAACGCATAACGCACGATCAACTGAAACTTATGGCCATTACTCTTACTGAAAAAGCCGCGGATCACGTGAGCGGGTACTTGTCGAAGCGGGGCAAGGGCGTCGGCCTGCGCCTGGGCGTGCGCACGACGGGCTGCTCGGGCATGGCCTACAAGCTGGAGTTCGCCGATGCGGTGAACCCGGACGACGTGCTCTTCGACAGCCATGGCGTGAAGGTGCTCGTCGACCCGAAGAGCCTGCCGTACATCGACGGCACGGAGCTCGACTACACGAAGGAAGGCCTGAACGAAGGCTTCAAGTTCAGGAATCCCAACGTGAAGGACGAGTGCGGCTGCGGGGAGAGTTTTAATATTTAGAAAGGTTAGAATTACGGTTGCACGACCCTCGCGTGACCTGCCGACAGGCGGCATACGTCTGCGGAGGCGCGTGGGAGGTCAGTGCAACACGGGCGCGCGGCGTGCCCCACTCTCGTAGCGAAGGGGGTAACGGGGGAGCCGCTTTAGGATCCCCCGTTCCCGTCCATGACGCTCAACATCGCACAAGACCACTTTTCCCTCTTCGGACTCCCAAGCGCTTACGTGCTGGATGCGGTTTCGCTCGAGCGCGCCTACCGCGAGATCCAGGCGCGCATCCACCCGGACAAGTTCGTCAATTCGGGCGAAGCCGAGAAGCGCGCTTCGATGCAATGGACCACGCGCGTGAACGAGGCTTACCGCACGCTCAAGGATCCGGTCCTGCGCGCCAAGTACATGCTCGAGCAGGCTGGCCTGGACGTCGGCTTCGAAACCAACACCGTGATGCCACCCGCCTTCCTCATGCGCCAGATCGAGTTGCGCGAGTCGCTGGAGGAGGCGAAGGATACCGCGGCGCTCGATGCGCTTTCTTCGCAGCTCACCAAAGACCGCCAGCGCCTCGAGACGCTGCTCGCCGCGAAAATCGACGACGAGAAGGACTACCCCGCGGCGGTCGGTCTCCTGCGCGAGCTGCAGTTCCTTGCCCGCTTCGGCGACGAAATCGGCGCGGCCTACGAGGCGCTCGAGAAATAACCCATGGCGACGGCTAAGGAACGCTAGATGGCGACGGCTAAGGAACGCTAGATGGCGTTGTTGCAAATCTCCGAACCCGGCGAGTCCTCCGCGCCGCACGAGCATCGCCTCGCGGTGGGCATCGATCTCGGCACGACCAATTCGCTCGTGGCGACCGTGAGGAGCGGAACCGCGGTGTGCCTGCCGGACGCGCAGGGCCGCGCGCTGTTGCCCTCGGTCGTGCGCTATTTTCCCGACGGCCGCACCGAGGTGGGGTATGCCGCCCAGGACGCGCAGTCGAACGATCCCAGGAACACCATCCTTTCGGCCAAGCGCTTCATGGGCCGCGGCCTCAAGGATGTCGCCAACATCGAGAACACGCCCTACGACTTCGTCGACGCGCCCGGCATGGTGCAACTGCGCACGTCCTCCGGGGTAAAGAGCCCGGTGGAAGTCTCCGCGGAGATCCTCAAGGTCCTCAAGGCGCGGGCCGAAGCATCAATGGGAATAACCGCGGGCGGCGAGCTCGTCGGCGCGGTGATCACGGTGCCCGCCTACTTCGACGACGCGCAGCGCCAGGCGACCAAGGATGCCGCGCGGCTCGCCGGCCTCACCGTGCTGCGCCTCCTGAACGAACCCACGGCGGCGGCCATCGCGTACGGGCTGGAAAATGCCTCGGAAGGGGTCTACGCGGTGTTCGACCTTGGCGGCGGCACTTTCGACATTTCGATCCTGCGGCTCGCCAGGGGTGTGTTCGAGGTCCTTGCCACCAATGGCGATGCGGCGCTCGGCGGCGACGATTTCGACCACCGTGTCTTCTGCTGGATGCTCGAGCAGACCAATTTGCCTCCGCTCTCTGCGCAGGACACGCGCCTCCTGCTCACCAAGGCGCGCGAAGCCAAGGAAGCGCTGACCCTGCACGGCAGCGCGCGCATCACGGCGCGGCTGGGGACGGGCGACGTGGTCGAGGCGACGCTGACCACCGAGATTTTTGCCGCCATCACGCAAACCCTGGTAGCCAAAACGCTGGGGCCCACCCGCAAGGCGCTGCGCGATGCGGGCCTTGCGCTCGGGGACGTGAAAGGCGTGGTGATGGTCGGGGGATCCACGCGCATGCCGCAGATCCAGCGGGCCGCGGCGGATTTTTTCAAGCGCGATCCGCTCAACAACCTCGACCCCGACAAGGTCGTGGCGCTCGGCGCCGCGATGCAGGCCAACGTGCTCGCGGGCAACAAGACCTCGGGCGAAGACTGGCTGCTGCTCGACGTGATCCCGCTGTCGCTTGGCGTGGAGACGATGGGGGGCCTGGTGGAGCGCGTAATTCCGCGCAATTCGACGATTCCGGTGGCGCGCGCGCAGGAGTTCACCACCTTCAGGGACGGCCAGACACGGATGAGCTTCCACGTGGTGCAGGGCGAGCGCGAGCTGGTCTCCGACTGCCGATCGCTGGCGAAGTTCGAGCTGCTTGGCATCCCGCCGATGGTGGCGGGCGCGGCGCGCATCCGGGTGGCGTTCCAGGTCGACGCCGACGGCCTGCTCTCGGTGAGCGCGAAGGAAAAGACCACCGGCGTGCAAGCCTCGGTTGCGGTGAAACCCTCGTATGGACTTGCCGACGAGGACATCTCGCGCATGCTCAGGGATTCGTTCGAGCACGCCCGCGGCGACATGCAGGTGAGGGCGCTGCAGGAGGCGCGCGTCGAGGCCGAACGATTGCTCGAAGCGGTGCGCGCGGCGCTGGCCGTCGACGCGGGTCTGCTTGCCCCCGAGGAGCGCACCGACATCGATTGCCGCGTGACGGCCCTGGCTGCAAGCGTCGCCGGTGCGGATCATCGCGCGATCAAGGCCTCGGCCGACGCGCTCAACCGCGTGACCGAAGAATTTGCCGCGCGGCGCATGGACCGCAGCGTGCGCACCGCGCTCACGGGCCAGAAAATCGCGAATATAAAGATTTAGATGCCCAAGCTCACCGTGTTGCCCCATCCGCAGCTTTGTCCCGAGGGCGCCGAGATCGAAGCCAAAGGGGGCGTTTCGATCTGCGATACGCTGCTCGCCAACGGCATCGAGATCGAGCACGCCTGCGAGAAATCCTGCGCCTGCACGACCTGCCATGTCGTCGTGAGGGCGGGAGGGGAGTCCCTTGCCGAGGCAACCGAGGACGAAGAAGACATGCTCGACAAAGCCTGGGGGCTGGAGGCGCAGTCGCGCCTGTCCTGCCAGGCCCTGGTCCGCACGGATGACCTCACCATCGAGATCCCCAAGTACACCATCAACCACGCCCGGGAGCTCCACTGACATGAAATGGACCGATTCGCGCGACATCGCGATCGCGCTCATCGAAGCGCATCCGGACGTGGATCCGCAGTTCGCGCGCTTCACGGACCTGCATCGCTGGGTCACCGAGCTGCCCGGGTTCGACGACGACCCGCGCAAATCGGGCGAGAAGATCCTCGAGGCGATCCAGATGCTGTGGATAGAGGAGTCGGATTGACTGTGCGACCGACCGGCGCGTAAGCCCGGGATTCACGCGCAAGGGGAGGCGCTGCAATGCAATCGCCGGGCCAGCCGGTTCTGAGGGACATCGTGCTCGTGGGGGGCGGCCACAGCCACGTCGGCGTGATCCGGCGCTTCGGCATGCGGCCGATGCCCGGCGTGCGCCTCACGGTTATCTGCCGCGACACGCACACGCCGTACTCCGGCATGCTGCCCGGCTACGTCGCCGGCCACTACACGTTCGACGAAGTCCATATCGATCTCAGGCGCCTGGCCGAATTCGCGGGCGCGCGTTTTTTTCGCGACGAAGCGGTGGGCCTGGACCGCGGCGCGCGCAAGGTCCTCTGCCGCGGCCGCCCGCCGGTGGCCTACGACCAGCTTTCGATCAACATCGGTTCCACGCCGATGCTCGGGAATGTTCCCGGCGCGGCGGAGCACGCGGTGCCGGTGAAGCCGATCAACACCTTCAACACGCGCTGGCTTGCGCTCCTCGACCGGGTGCTCAAGCAAAAGGCCGAGTCCATTGTCGTGGTGGGTGCGGGCGCAGGCGGGGTCGAGCTCACGCTGGCCATGCAGCATCGGCTGAAGAACGAGCTTCGCGCGCTCGGGCGCGAAAGCGAAGCGCCGCGTTTCCACCTGCTGGATTCGGGTGCGCGAGTCCTCCCGACGCACAACGCATCCGTGCGCCGCGCTTTCGTTCGCGTACTGGGCGAGCGCGGCGTGACCGTGCATCTCAATGCCGAAGTCGACCTTGTCGGGGCCGGCCGCGTGCGCACTTCGGATGGTAAGACCATCGAAGCCGACGAAGTCGTCTGGGTGACGCGCGCCTCCGGCGCGCCGTGGCTGCGCGAAACCGGCCTTGCGCTGGACGAGTCGGGTTTCATCCGCGTCACCGACACGCTGCAGACCGAAACGGATCCGAACGTGTTCGCGGCCGGCGACATCGCGAACATGGTGAACCACCCGCGCGAGAAAGCCGGCGTGTTCGCGGTGCGCCAGGGCCCGCCGCTGGCGGCGAACCTGCGTCGCGCGGTCGAAGGCGCGTCGCTCGAACCATATCGTCCGCAGAAAAAGTGGCTGGCGCTCATCAGCACCGGCGACAAATACGCGGTGGCTTCGCGCGGCGCGCTGCATGTCGAAGGCGCCTGGGCGTGGCGCTG
>JANMXB010000266.1:0-2029 GCA_031380765.1 Pseudomonadota bacterium
CAGCACGGCGCCCGGCAGGATCGCTTTTTCGGGATCAAGGATGTAAGGCGTCGGCTCGTAGTCGATCTCGATTCTTTCCGCGGCGTCTTCGGCCAGCGCGCGCGAATCGGCCACCACGGCCACCACCCATTCGCCGGCATACCGCACCACCCCGCGCGCGAGCGGGTAACGCGCAGCCTTGGGCGCGTCTACGCCCACGAGAAGCGGGTCGACGTTTGCGCACAACTCTTCACCGGTGAGCACGTAATGCACGCCGGCAAGCGCCAGGGCTTTGTCCGTCCGAACGGCCTTGATGCGGGCGGACGCGTGAGGACTCGTCACCAGCGCGACGTGCTTCATGCCGGGAAGCGCGATGTCCGCAACGAAGCGGCCGCGTCCGGTGACAAAGCGCGGGTCTTCCTTGGTGCGGCGCTTCTTGCCTATGTAACGAAAGGAGCTCACTTCGCGCCTTTCGTCAGCTTTGAAGCGGCGAGCTGAACGGCCTCGACGATCTGCTGGTAGCCGGTGCAGCGGCACAAATTGCCCCCGATGGCGTCGCGGATCTCGGCCTCGGTGGGTTTGGAATTCGCATCGAGCAGCGCGTGCGAGGCGACAATCATTCCGGGCGTGCAGTAACCGCACTGCAAGGCGTGCGCCTCGCAAAATGCATCCTGCAATGCGCCCGGCGTGCCATCGGGCCGCGACAGGCCTTCGATGGTCACGACCGACGCGCCTTCGGCCTGCACCGCATACATGAGGCAGGAGCGCACGGGCTCGCCATCCAGCAGCACCGAACAAGCCCCGCAGATGCCGTGCTCGCAGCCGACGTGGGTACCGGTGAGCCTCAGGGTGTCGCGCAGGAAATCGACCAGCGTCTGGCGTGAGGGGACCTCGGCCTCGACGCGCTTGCCGTTTACTTCAAGGCTGAGCGGATACAGCCGCTCGCTCATTTCGCGTCCTCTACCGCGGCCTTAAGCACGCGAGTGGCCATGACGCGCGCGAGATGGCGCCGGAAGTCCGCTGTTGCATGCAGGTCGCCGTCCGGATCGATAAGCCCGGCAACGGCGTCTGCGACTTCGGCGATCGTCTTGTCGTCGGGCCGGCGCCCGACGAGCATTTCCCCGGCCTCGGGGAGCGCATGCGGAAACGGCGAGGCGCCGCCGATTCCCAGCGCGGCGCGCAAGCACTTTCCATCGGCGTCCAGGGCCACCTGCGCACAGGCCGAGACGAGGGCGAAGTCGCCGTGGCGGATGCTGACCTCGTCGAATGCGCAGCCGACGCGCGATTCGTTCCAGACCGGAAAGCGGATCTCGGCCAGGCACTGCTCCGGCGCGATTGCCGTTACCATCGGCGCAAAAAAGAACTCGCGCGCGGGAATCTCTGACGTGCCCGAAGCGTCCCTGAGCACCAGTGTCGCGTCGAGCGCACAGGCCACCAGCGGAATCTCGGCCGAAGGATCCGCATGGACAATCGAGCCGCCCACCGTGCCCCGGTTCCGCGTTTGTACGTGGCCCACCCACTTCAGGGCGCGACCGAGCAACGGCAGCTTCTCGCGGGCGATCACGTCCCGTTCAATCACGCATTGGCGCACGGCTGCGCCGACCACGAGCGCATCGCCGTCGATCGCCACGTGCTTAAGTTCATCCAGCCGGTTGATGTCGACCAGCCATGCAGGCCGCGCGAGGCGCATTGCCATCATCGGCACGAGGCTCTGGCCGCCCGCGATCAGTTTGGCGTCCGCCCCGTGCTCGGCGAGCAGAGCGCAGGCTTCGGCAAGCGTGGCGGCGCGGGTGTACTCGAAGGGGGCGGCTTTCACGAGTCCAATGATGCACTGCATCGCGGCACTTGGGGCGGACCGGGAGTTTCGTTAAGCGATTGCGTCCGGGATTCGGTCGCCTGCTGCTTTCACGTCGTATGCAGTTCTTCGCGGATCACCCGGCGAAGCGTGGATTCAATCTGCTCGCCAGTCATCGCTTGGTGGAGCGCCTGATTGATGAGCGTCTGGTAGCCGCGCTCCCCGGCTTTCGCCTTGAAGAAAGCGATTATCGCG
>JANMXB010000297.1:0-7365 GCA_031380765.1 Pseudomonadota bacterium
TTGAAGACTTGAGCCTCGAGCGTTGCGCGCGCGTGAGACTGCCCGATCGCGGCTTCGTTGGCCTTGGCTATCTCGAATTCCTTCGCCACGGATTCGGCTGCGGCGCTTATCTGACGGCGGACGGCTTCCCGCGCAATCTTCAGGTCGGACTGTACCGAGACGATCCTCGGGTGTTCCGGGCCGTAGCGCTTGGAAGCTTCGCTTGCCTTTCTTTCGGCTTCCGCCTCGGTCTCCTTGAGTCGCTGCAACACCGCGTCTTTCTGCAACACGGGCAAAGTCTCCAAAGCGTCCGCCGACTGTCCCCTTGCCGCAGCGCTGACCTGGTTATAAAGCTGCTCGGCTTCGGACCGCTTCCTTCTGGCGTCCTCGAAAGAGGCGGTCAGCCCTTCGAGCCGCCGGGTCGCATCGGTCAGCGAGAGACCCTTGGTGACCACGATCTTCTGGCTCTCGCGGAACTGCTGCAATTCGCGCTCGGATTCGGCAAGCTGGCTCTTGAGCTTTTCGGACTGTTCGGAAAGAAACGCCATCGATTGCCGGGCCGCGCCGGTGCGCGACTCCAGATCGGCGACGATGTAGATCATCGACAGGGCGTTCGGAACCCGTTCGGCAAGCACCGGGTCGTGCGAATCGAAGCTTACTTTCGCCAGCTGCGTATTGCGCGCCGAGACAATTGAAAGGCCCCCCATCACGCGCGAGACGACGTCTTCCCTGAGCTGGTCCTCATCGACCACAGGCGCCGCGGACACCGGCTTCGCCGGATCGGTTTCGCCGGGGAGGACGCGCGCGAGCAGGGCGGCCCACCACGACTTCTCCTGGACTTTCTGGCGCGGATCGAAGTCAGGATGACGGGTCAGGTTCAGAACCCGCACGAGCCGCTCGGCATAATCGCGCGACTTCATGATTTCGATCTGGGTAAGGTAGTAGTCGCGGGGAGTGCTCACCATCACGTCGTAGACTTCTTCGTTCGTCACGGATTTCTTCTTTACCGGGTCAAGCAGCAGTGTTGCCGTGCCCCGGTAAACCGGTTGAAGACTGGACGAGTAGATCGTCGCGAGAATCCCTACCGACACCACCAGAAGGACTATACCGACGCGATGGCGATTGACTGCGCGCCAGTACCGCACCATTTCGTGCGCCTGGGTTGGCGTGTCTGCCTTCGGTGGCGGAAGGTAAAGGTCGCGCTGGGTAAGTGAATTCATGCCCGGATGTTACGCTATTGGGCATATGAATAGATAAAGAGATTGTCAGCGAAGGGCTTGAAAACGTGAAGTAATACTCCAAACGAACCGCCTGAAGTCGATTCGGGGCAAAGGCGCTTGCGCTGCCGTTCGCGATCTGAAACGGGGGGATTTACGATCGGGTACTGACGGTATACTGGGGAGGTGTTGGCCGAGGCCGAAGTCAAAGTAGCGGTAATGGCCGGAGCGACAACACCTATTGCACTGCACAATCTGGCGGCCCTGACCGGGCCGCTATCCATTTCAGGGCCTGTCGATGACCGCACCAGCCACCCAGTTCGATCCGGATTCCGCACGTTTCGGCACCTCGCGGTCGCAAAAGCGCGTCGAGGACGACCGGCTTCTCAAAGGCCACGGGCTGTACAGCGACGACCGGAGCACGCCCGGGCAGGCATGGATGGCCGTCGTCCGCTCGCCCTATGCGCATGCAAGGATCGCGGGCATCGACGTATCGGTCGCGCGCGATGCGGCCGGAGTGCTCGCCGTGTACACGGCCGCCGAGCTGAGAGCGGATGGTCTGGGCCCTATACCGTTTCCGCCTTTGTTCAAGCAGGCGAATGGCGAGCCGATGGCCGCGCCTTTGCGCACGCTGCTTGCCGAGACAACTGCCTACTACGCGGGACATCCCGTCGCCGCGGTGGTGGCCGATACGCGCGAGCACGCGCAGGATGCGGCCGAGCTCGTTGCGGTCGATTACGAAGAACTGCCCTGCGTGGTCGATCCTCGAAAGGCCATCGAGCCCGATGCGCCGCTGCTGTTCGCGGCCGCGCCCGGAAATATTTCAGCAGAAGCGCGCTATGGCGACGCCGCCGCGGCGGCCGCGGCGTTCGCGAAGGCTGCGCACGTCACCCGGATAGAGTTGCACAACCAGCGATTAACGGCCATGGCGCTCGAGCCGCGGGGCGCGACGGCGGTATTCGAGCAAGGCCGCTGGACCCTTTACACGCAGACGCAGCAGCCCACCGGAACGCGAGAGGGTCTCGCGGCGGTCTTCAGGACCAAGCCGGAGCAATTCCGCGTGGTGGTCGGCGACATCGGTGGCGGATTCGGGATGAAGACCGGCCTGTATCCGGAAGACGCCCTGGCCTGCCATGCCGCAAGAAAACTCGGCAGGCCGGTCAAATGGCGGGCGGAGCGCAGTGAGGAATTCCTCGCGGCGCACGCGGGTCGCGATCAGTGGTACGAGGCCAGCCTTGCACTGGACGCGGGCGGCAAGATCCTGGCGCTGAAGATGGACATGCTCGCCAACTTCGGCTCGGTGCCGGTGGGTTCGACCGCCATCATCCCGCTCGTCCTCGGTCCGAAGGTGCAAACCACCGTCTACCACGTGCCGTCGATCGACTATCGCGTGCGCGGCGTGCTCACCAACACGATGGCGAGCGGCGCCTATCGCGGCGCAGGGCGGCCGGAGGCGAATTTCCTGATGGAGCGCCTGATCGAAAATGCCGGACGCGAAATGGGCATCGACCCTGTCGAGATCCGCCGCCGCAACCTGATTCCGCCGGCCAGCTTCCCTTACCGGACCCATCTGGCCGAGGTGTACGACGCCGGCGAGTTCGAGCGCATCCTCGATCGCGCAGTCGAGGCATCCGACTGGCACGGCTATCCGGCGCGCGCCGAGGAATCCAGACGCCAGGGGAAGCTGCGCGGCCGCGGCCTTGCCGCCTACATCGAATGGACAGGCGCGCTTCCAACCGAGACTGTCGACATTCAGGTTGACGCCAGCGGCACCGTCACCGTGTATTCGGGCACCATGGCCATGGGTCAGGGCATCGAAACCAGCTATATGCAGCTGATCACGGAAGTGTTGCAGATCCCGGCGAAGGAAATACGAATCGTCCAGGGCGACACCGATCTGGCCAATGGCGTCGGCAGTGTCGGTTCGCGCTCGGCTTTCGTCGGCGGCTCGGCGGTCGTCTCGGCGGGCCGCAAGGTGATCGTGCGCGGCACGGAGCTGGCTGCGCAAGCCCTGGAGGCCGCGATTGCCGACATCGAATTCCGCCACGGGCGGTTTGGAATTGCAGGCACTGACCGCGCAGTAGGGCTGGCCGAGCTGGCCGGCCGGCAGCCCGAAAAATTTATTCGCGTATCCGCGACCGAAACGCCATCCTCCCCATCGTGGCCCAATGGCGTGCAGGCGTGCGAGGTGGAAATCGATCCGCAAACCGGCAAAGTCGAGGTCGCGCGCATGACCAGCGTGGATGACATAGGCCGGATCATCAACCACATGATTGTGGCGGGCCAGGTTCAGGGCGGCATCGCCCAAGGGATCGGCCAGGCCCTGCTGGAACAGGCTGTGTACGACGAAAGTGGCCAGCTGCTGACGGGCTCGCTGATGGACTACTGCATCCCGCGTGCGGACGACCTGCCGGCGATGACCAACCTGTTCGACGAAAGCGTGCCGTGCAAGACTAACCTTCTCGGGGTCAAGGGGTGCGGCGAAATCGGCACGATCGGCGCCGTCCCCGCGACGGTCCATGCCGTGCTCGACGCTCTGGCCGATCGCCATGTCCGCCACATCGAGATGCCGATCACGCCGGAGAAGGTCTGGCGGCTGCTCGCCGCCCGCAGGTAGCGTCCGTCATGCAGGATGCCAGCGACCGCACTTTCGCCATTGCCGTCGCCGCGTCCGTCCTCGCCCATGCGCTGGTCTTGCTGGCCATGCCCGCGCTGCTCGATCCGGCGCGAAAACGCCTCCCGGCTTCCCCCATCGTTGCGCATCTTGTTTTCCCGCGCGCGGCGCCCGAGCCACCTCCGGTGGTCGAGCCCCGCACAGATTCGAAGGCGCCGGAAACACCGCGTCCTGCGCGGTATCCGCCCGTTGATCGGAGCGAACGCCCTGCACCCTCTGCGCCGGTGACAACCGCCCCGGCAATTCAGTCGCCCGCGCTTGCGGAACCCCCGCGAGCCGCAGCGCCGGTGCCTCCGGGCCCTTCGGTCGCTGTGACGAAGCCCGAGCCGCCTGCGCCGCCTGTCGCGGCGGCTGCCGGCGAAGCCTCCGATCCGCTCACACTGGGGCAATACCGCCTGACAATCATCGCGGCAGCAAAGCGTTATAAGAAATATCCGCGGCTCGCGATAGACAACAACTGGGAAGGACAGGCGGAGGTCCGCATGGAAATAGGCGCTGACGGAGCCATGGGTTCGATCAGAATCAAGACCTCATCGGGCTTCGATAGCCTCGACCAGCAAGCGCTCGAAATGATCCGCAAGGCCAAGCCGCTCGCGCCCATTCCGGCGGCGCTGCGCGGAAAAGGCTTCACTGTTGACGTGCCTGTGCTGTTCAGCCTGAAGGAGGAGACGGGATGAATTGTCCCCGTGGGACTCAGAGCGCGACTGAAATGCGTCGTGCGCCGTTCCAGCGTTTCGACCAGTAATTGCTCTTCAAGCTCTCGATGCGAACGGCCGCACCTGTCTTTGGCGCATGAATGAACCTTCCATCCCCAAGATAAATGCCGACATGTGAAAACGGCCGATCGAGCGTGTTGTAGAAAACAAGGTCGCCCGGCTGCAGGTCCTCGGCGGAAACCGGGCGGCCTGCCTGGCTTTGGTCGTAGGTGTTGCGCGGCAAGGCGACGCCGTAGCCTTCGCGAAACACATGGGCTACCAAGCCGCTGCAATCGAATCCCGTTGAATGGGTACTGCCCCCATATTTGTAGTCGACGCCAATCGATGAAAGGACCCGGAAAAGCATTTCCGACTGCTCGGGCGCGGCTCGCTGAACGGGCGCGCCCGGACGCGGCACAGAAGCGCTGCTGCGGGCCGGACTCCATGCCAGTGCGGGTTCCTCCACCGGCGCGGGCGTGACAGGGACATAACCGCCGCATCCCGCCAGGAGGGTCGAAAACAGCACCGCATACAGTAGGTTAGAGCGCATAATTCACGTAATGTAGATTACACACCCCCGGCGTGTAAAGGCGTCTCCCGTAAGATCCGTCCCGGATTCATTCATGACTCGCCTGTTTCTCCCTGAACTTGATGCGGTCGCTTTGAGCGGGGAGCGGCGACCCTGAGCGGCTCGCCATCTGCGGCGCTTGCCCGCATTTTCGGCGAGGGCGGTTCGTTAGCCATCGCGGTGCCCGGCTACAAGGTGCGCCATCAGCAGGTCGACCTGGCGCAAAAAATCCTCGCGGCGATCGAAAGCACGGGGGTGCTGGTGGCCGAGGCGGGCACGGGGACCGGTAAGACCTTCGCCTATCTGGTTCCGGCACTGCTCTCCGGCGGCAAGGTCCTGATCTCCACCGGCACCAAGAATCTGCAGGACCAGCTTTTCGACCGCGATCTGCCCGCGGTTCGCAATGCAATCGCAGCCGGAAACAGTACCGCGCTCCTCAAAGGGCGCTCGAACTACGTTTGCCTGTATCGCCTCGAGCGGGCGAGGACGGAAGGCCGCCTTGGCTCGCGCGAGGAGACCGTCCAGCTCGCGGCCATCGAGCGATTTTCCAGGCAGACGACTACCGGCGATCGGGGCGACCTGGCCGAGGTGCCGGAAAATTCGCCGGTGTGGATCCACGCTACGTCGACGCGCGATAACTGCCTTGGCCAGGAGTGTCCGCGCTACAAGGATTGCTTTGTCATTACCGCGCGCAGGAACGCGCTCGCAGCGGATGTCGTGGTGATCAACCATCACCTGTTCTTCGCCGATGTGATGCTGAGGGACGAGGGGCTCGCCGAGTTGCTGCCCGCCTGCAACACGGTGATCTTCGATGAGGCGCACCAGCTGCCCGACACGGCGCGCCTGTTTTTCGGCGATACCGTTTCCACCGGCCAGCTTGTCGACCTGGCGCGCGATACGCGCATGGAGCTGCGCGCGGCCGGCGGTGCGCTTGCCGATCTGGACAGGGCCGCGGCAAAGCTCGACAAGGCGGCCCGCGACCTGCGCCTGGCGTTTCGCGACGACAGCGCGCGCTTTGCCTATTCGCAGGCCTTGCGTACGCCCGAATTTGCCCCTGCAGTGGATGCGCTCGCCGGCGCGCTCGCCGCATTGCGGCGCCTTCTCGAAACGCAGGCTGAGCGCTCCGAGGGCCTTGGTGCGTGCCTGCGTCGCGCCGACGAAACCCGGGTCAAGCTCACGCACTGGCAGGACACAAAGGATCTGGAAGCGGTGCGCTGGGTGGAAGTCTTTGCGAGCGCGTTGCAGCTGCACACAACGCCTTTGCGCACGGCCGAGCTTTTCAGAAAGCAGATGGACGACCATCCGCGCGCCTGGATCATGACCTCGGCTACGCTCGCGGTCGGCGAGGACTTCGGCCACTTTACGCGCGAGCTCGGCATCGAAGAGGCAAAAGCCGTGCGCTGGGAGAGCCCGTTCGATTTCGAGCACCAGGCGCTCTTCTACGTCCCGAGGAATCTGCCCGAGCCCGGCGATGCGCGGTTTACCGATGAAGTCATCGAGGCGGCCTATCCGGCTCTGCGCGCGAGCCGCGGTCGCGCCTTCCTCTTGTTCACCACACTGCGGGCGCTCAGGCGCGCCAAAGACATCCTCGCCGAAAAACTCATGCGGGACGGACTCGACTATCCGCTGCTCGTGCAGGGCACCGGTTCGAGGTCGGAGCTGCTCGCCCGCTTTCGGCGCCTCGACAATCCGATCCTGCTCGGCAGCCAGTCGTTCTGGGAAGGCGTGGATGTGCGCGGTGAAACGCTTTCGCTCGTGGTGATCGACAAGCTGCCGTTCGCACCGCCCGACGATCCCGTGCTCGCGGCGCGCATCGAGGTATTGCGCGCAAAAGGCGGCAATCCGTTCATGGAACTGCAGCTTCCGCAGGCGATCCTGCAGTTGAAGCAGGGCGCCGGTCGCTTAATCCGCGACGAGACGGACCGCGGCGTGCTGATGATTTGCGATCCCCGCCTGTACTCCAAGCCCTACGGGCGCACGATCCGCGCCAGCTTGCCGACGATGCGCTCGACGCGCGAACTTCAGGATGTCGTCGCCTTCTTCGCTGCGGAGGAAGCCACGGCCTCCGCTAGAATTCCGATTCTTACACAGACTGAAGAAGGAACGACATGAAAGTCGTCATCACCGGAGGCGGAGGCATGCTGGGTTTCAAGCTTGCCAAGGCATTGCTCGCGCGCGGACACCTGGCTGGCGCCGACGGCAAAGAGACAGCCATCACGCGGCTCACGCTTT
>JANMXB010000343.1:0-2484 GCA_031380765.1 Pseudomonadota bacterium
TCCACGTGAATTTCATGGAGCCTATTATACATACGATAATATGTATTTCAAGTTGCTGATCGCCGTCTCGCGGCCCGGCGGGGGCGGGGCGGGGGGCATAACGCCTGAACTAAACCGAGCCGCGAAGCGGTTTAGTTGAACTCAATATGGGGCGACAGTTTTGCTGCATAACATTTTGCCGAGTACGCCCTTATCCGGCACCCATTCTTTCCGGAAGAACACTCTACAGCAACCCGCATTAACAAACTGCGAAATCCGGCATCCCACCTGCCTGGCATCATAGTTGCCGCATTTGAATAAGGCCCTCGTCACGAATGCGTCTTTTTTGCCGACTTCGCGCCACCTGCACGGCGCACGGGAGCGGTCTTTTTCTTGCGCGTGACGCCACTAACCGCACCGGGCATTTCGGCCAGCAGTTGTTTTGCCCGCAATTCCGGAAACTGTTTCGACAATGCCTCCACGCCGTTTCTGGCGCGGCTGCGCCATCCCGGGCCGCGGCTGGCCAGATCCCGCCACGCCTCGGCGATGTCCGAAGGCCGCAACTCCTTTAGCCGCTTCAGAAGGAACCCGGCCTGCTGGATGTCCTTCGCGGATTTGGTGGCGTATGCGCCTTTGCGCTCGCCGTGCACGATGAGCTTGTGCAGCGCGTAGCGCGCCGGGCTGGGAACGTTTACGAGAACGACGGTATCGCCGGAGAACAGCACCGCCTGCTGTACGTCCTCGAGGGAATATTCCATGAAAGGCAGGGGCTGCATGTTGACGCCGAGCTGCGGATGGCTGTAGGTCTTTTCCCTTTCCCGATGACGAGTGGTCAAAAAATCCAACCGGAATTCGGGTTCGCGGGGATTCAGGTACGTTGCGCCCGGTTCGGTGCTGAGGCCGCTGATCGGCAGGAATCCCATTTCGAGCGACTTGATTGCCGCGTCGGTATTTATCGTGATGTTGGCCGGCAACGCGATAGAAAGGCTCTTGCCCGCATGGGCGAAGTCCACATCCTGGGTCCGGTCGGCATCCACCCACCGCGCGCCGAGCATGTTGCCGAAAGCGAGGAAGGCGTGGGTTCCGATCAGTACGCCACCGGCCCGGAAGAAACCATACTCGGACAACCTGGACAGGACGCGGGCGTGTTTCGGAAAAATTTCCGCACACCCCAGCGCAGCCGCCGAGCGCGCCAGCGGTCCGAGCTTTTGCGAAGCGGTCGGGATTTCCTTTTTCTCGCGCAGAGCGCGTACGGCGTCGTTGTCCGGCCCTACGTAGACCTGGCGAAGCTTGCCGGAGGGTTCCACGTACTGGTAATACCAATAGGTCTTGCCCTTTGAGGTCTTGGACGCAAATGAACCTTTCAGATCGGCCACCGACCGAAAGCGATCCCCCGCCAGGGTGGCCTCGAGCAATTGCGCATAGGCGGTCTGGGCCGACAGTGGCAGTTCAGAGTAGCGCGACATTGGCTATACTAGCTTTTGGTTTTCTTAGTATATCCCGGTTTCGGAAGCTATACTAATTTTTCTAAAATTCTAGTACAGCTCGCACCTCTCAGGCCAAGCCTACCTGCGCGCGCGAAATGGCACCGGGGATTGGCTGGCCTCGCCAGTGGAAATGCCGGAAAATAGCGCCTTTCCGCTCCCGCTCCCGACTCATGATTATCAAAGTTCCCACCACCATCGACGACACCCTCAAGCTGCTGACTTCGGCCGACTACGTCGCCGACCGCAGCCTGGCGACCTCGGTGTTCCTCGCTCTCGCCATGAAGCGGCCGCTGTTCCTCGAGGGCGAAGCCGGCGTCGGGAAAACCGAGATCGCGAAAGTCATGGCAGCGTCGCTGGGCCGCGAGCTGATCCGCCTGCAATGCTACGAGGGCCTCGACATCGCGCAGGCCGCCTATGAGTGGAACTATTCGCGCCAAATGATCGAGATCCGCCTCGCCGAGGCCGCGGGCGAAAAGTCAAAAGACAAGCTCGCCGCCGACATCTTTTCCGAACGCTTCCTCATCAAGCGTCCGCTCGCCCTTGCGCTCGAAGGCAAGCCGGGCAAGGCGCCGGTGCTGCTGATCGACGAGCTCGACCGCACCGATGAGCCGTTCGAGGCCTATCTGCTCGAGGTGCTGTCGGACTTCCAGATCACGATCCCCGAGATCGGCACGCTCAAAGCGGCGGAGCCTCCGATCGTCGTGATCACCTCGAACCGCACGCGCGAGATCCACGATGCGGTGAAGCGCCGCTGCCTTTACCACTGGGTCGACTACCCCGACGCCGCCCGCGAGCTGGACATCCTGCGCCGCAAGGCGCCCAAAGCCGCGGAGAACCTGTCGCGCGAAATCGTCGCCTTCGTGCAGCGCCTGCGCACGGTGGATCTGTTCAAGCTGCCCGGGGTGGCCGAGACCATCGACTGGGCCAATGCGCTCGTGGCCCTGGACAAGATCGCGCTCGACCCGCAGACGGTCAACGACACGCTCGGCGTCCTGCTCAAGTACCAGGACGACATCGA
>JANMXB010000302.1:0-4547 GCA_031380765.1 Pseudomonadota bacterium
GACCGTACCGCCCACGCGCAGGCCCTCCTCCATCGGCGTCACGAAGATCTTCTTGTCGGCGAGGATCACGGTGCGCGACACAGTCTGGGAGGCGCCGGGAAACTGCACGTGATAGCCGCGTTGGCTTTCCAGCGCGACGCGAACGCCCAAAGGATCGAGCAAGCGCGTCGACCAGGCGCCGGCCGCGACCACGACGGCATCGAAAAGACCCGCTGCGTCCACCATCCAACGGCCGTCTGCCTGCGGCACAAGCGACCGCACGTCACCGCGTTGCACGCTGCCGCCATTGACGACAAAAGCCTGCACGATTGCCTGCACATAGCGCAGCGGATTGAGGATCGTCGCGTGGTCGGCGAGGAAGCGGCCGATCCGGTAGCGCGGACCGACCTTGGGCTCGAGCGCGAGGATCCCTTCTCGGTCGAGGTACTCGAACTTGTAGCCATGAGCTTCGCGCATCCTCCAGCCGCCGGCGTCCTTCTCCAGCGCGGCTTCGTTCGGATAAAGATGCAGATGACCGCGCCGCAGGATCAGCTCGGGCACGCCGACTTCCGTGGCCAGCGCGACGTGCTTTTCCACCGCGCCGTTGTGAAAACCGTGCAGCTTCTTCGCCGAGGCCGCGACCCGCGCTGGCGTCGCGGAGGCCACGAATTTCATAAGCCACGGCAATGCACGCGGCAGATACGCAAGCGGCAGGAACAGCGGGCTCTCGTCGTCCAAAAGCATCTTTGGGACCGAAGCGAGCACCCCGGGCATCGCCACCGGCGCCACCGAACCGGCGCTGATCGCGCCCGAGTTGCCGTAGCTGCAGCCGCGGCCCGGCTCATCGCGGTCGATGAGGGTGACCAGGGCGCCGCGCTTTGCGAGCGCGTATGCGATGCACGCGCCGATGATGCCGGCGCCGACCACCGCGACCTTCATCGACGGCGCTTTGCCGTGGGATTAGATGCGCGTTTGTCCGCGCGTTTGTCCGACACCACGCGCCCTTCCTTGAATACGAGCTGGAGGCTGCGCACGTTGTTGATGTTTTCGAGCGGATTCTTTTCCACCACGATCAGGTCCGCGAGCTTGCCGGCTTCGATGGTGCCGAGGTCGGCGCCGGCACCGCACACCGCTGCGCCATGCTTCGTCGCGGCGATCAGCGTCTGCCAAGGCGTGGCGCCGTTCCTGGCCCAGAGGCCCATCTCCAGCAGCGCCGCATCCTTGAGCGGGCGGATGTCGGAGCCCAGCGCCATCTTCACGCCGGCCTCGAGCGCCTTCCTGAAGCCGCTCGAGTGGTCGCTGCTGGCTGCGTCGGCGCGGCAGCAAAGCGAATGTGCGAGGTTGCGCTGCTTGGTCCACGCGCTTTCCCATTCGTTGGTCGTCTGGCTCGGGGTCAGGTGGCTGATCGCGAGCGTCGGCACATACCAGACGTCGTGCTCGAGGAACAAGTCGATGCACTCGTCATCGAGGATATAGCCGTGCTCGATGCTGTGGGCACCCAGACGGATCGCGGCCTTGACGGCCTCAGGGTTTGTAGCATGCGCCATCACCTTGAAGCCGCGCTTTTTGCAGATGTCGAAGGCCGCCTTGAGCTCGTCCTCCAGCAGGAAGGAGTGCTGGTGCAGGTCCCACGCCGGTCCCATGATGCCGCCCGACAGGTTGAGCTTGATGTGGTCGACGCCGTTCTTGATCTGCTCGCGGATCGCCTTGACGAAGCCGTACGGCCCGTCCACCTCGATCGCGTGGCCGGAAGTGAGGAAGTGCCCGCCGGTGGTGGTGAGGAAATGGCCGCTCGCGTACAGGCGCGGGCCGACGTGCTGCCCGGAGTCGTAGGCGCGCTTCCAAGCCACGTCCATGTAGTGGTGCGCGCCCGCGCATCGCAGGCCCACGATCCCCGATTCCACCAGCGCCGCGGTCATCTTGTGGCCGAACAGGGTGACCTGGTCGGCAAGCGGCATGTCGGCGAGGGACGGAAAATAGTCCGGGTGGATGTGGACGTCCCACAGGCCGGGGAGCAGGAAGGCGCCCTTCAGGTCGATTACGGCGGCATCCCCTGTCGGCGGTTGCTTACCCGCGGTGAAGATCTGCTTGATGCGCCCGTCCTCGATGACGAGAGAGGAACCGGGGATCGGGGCGGGATTGACGCAATCGATCAGCGTCGCGTTGGTGAGGACGGTGCGCATGCGGTCGATCCTTTGCTCCGGGAACTGACCGCCATGGTAAAGAAAAAGCCTGCACCACGTCAGCGCGACGCTGACAGGTTCGCAGGCTTCAGTGGAAAAGCTGGTTCAGACGATCAGCGAGAGGCAGAGCAACCCCCCCATTACGAAGACCGGCAGACTCAGCAATCCGGCGCCAATATAGTTGCCCACGACGTTCTCCTTGTTCAGCAGTGCGGCCTGAAGTCAGACCGCTTAATATGGTTCGCAGTGTGGCAGCAAAAAAACCGGATGACTGTCGGCCAGCGAACACAGGTGGTGTAGGGTAGGTTCCCGTGGGATTACGATGTTCGACTACTCGATCCGGCCGTGAACCGTAAGAGAAGGGATTGGATGACAACCAGACGCAACACGCTTGCCGCGCTATTGGCGCTCTGCGCCGTTCCCCTGCGGGGTGGCTCGCAGCCCTCCGCAGGCATGCCCCGGGTGGGGCTCCTGGCGGTCAGTTCGGCCGGCTCGACGGTGAGCATCGAGCAAATTCGAAAGGAATTGCGCGCGCTCGGGTACGTCGAGGGGCGCAATATCCACATCGACGACCGATTCCTCGTGCGCGACTACGATCAGCTTGCCCGGGCCGCCGAGCAGCTGCTCGGCCAAAACCCCGCCGTCATCCTCGCGCTTGGGGATACCGCCACCGGGATCGCGAGCAAGGCAACGGCGAGCGTCCCGATTGTCGGCTCGACCTCTACCGATCCTGTGCGCAAGGGCCTGGCCGTCAGTCTTTCCCGGCCGGGAAAGAACGTCACCGGCGTACTCACCGCTTCCGGCGGCGTTACCGGCAAGCGGCTCGAAATCATCAAAGAAGCCATTCCCGGATTGCGCCGGGTCGTTGTTCTCCTCAATCCCGGCAGCGCGGGAGAAGTCGCGGTCGTGCGCGATCTCGGGATCGCGGCCCGCCAATTGGACCTGGAAATGCGCCCAATCGAGGTGCGTTCGGAGGGCGACTTCGAGGCTGTCGTGCCGGCAATCGCCCAGGCGCGGGCCGGTGCTCTGGTTGCGGTGTCGAGCACCATGTTTGTCGCGAATCGCGAGTCGCTGGCAAAGGCCATTGCGAAAACGCGCCTGCCCGCAATTTACGCGAGCGCCACGATTGTCGAAGCCGGCGGGCTGATGTCTTACGGCAGCAACTCGAATGAAGTCGCCCAGATACGGGCCAGGCAGGTCGATCAAATCCTCAAAGGCGCCCGGCCGGGTGACATCCCGTTCGAGCAGATCACCAAGGTCGAGCTGGTGGTGAATCTCGGCACGGCGCGCGCACTTGGAATTGCGATTCCGCAAACCTTGCTATTGCGCGCCGACCGGGTGATCGATTGAATGTTTCTGTCCAACAGCGAAGTTAATTCCCAGGGAGACAACCATGCGTTTACAAGGAAAGACCGCCATCGTCATCGGCGCGGGCCAGGGCCCGGGCACAGGCATGGGCAACGGCCGCGCCACGGTGCTGCGCTTTGCCCAGGAGGGCGCGAAGGTCATGGCCGTCGATCGCGACCTCGCCTCGGCCCAGGAGACGGTGGCCATGGTCAAGCCGCCCGGCGGTGAGTGCTTTGCCTTCGAGGCCGACGTGACCAAGGAAGCCACCCTCGCGGCCGCGATCGCCGCAGCCAAGCAGCGCTGGGGCCGCATCGATATCCTCCACTACAACGTTGGGGTGAGCATCGCCGGCGGCGACGCGTCGCCCACCGAGATAACCGAGGAGGCCTTCGACCGTGTCGTGGCGATCAACCTGCGCGGCGCGGTCATGGCCTGCAAGCACGTGATCCCCGTGATGCGGGCGCAGAAAGCCGGCTGCATCCTCATGATCTCTTCCCTTGCGGCGGTGGAAAAATACCCCCTGGTCGCCTACAAGGCAACCAAGGCGGCCATGATTGCCTATACGGAACAGTTGGCCATCCAGAACGCCGAATTCGGCGTGCGCGCCAACGTGATCCTGCCCGGCCTCATGGACACGCCGATGGCGGTCGACACGCGCGCACGGGCGACCGGCAAGAGCCGCGCCGAAATCGCTGCCATGCGCGATGCCCGCGTGCCCTTGCGCCACAAGATGGGCACCGCGTGGGACGTGGCAAACGCCGCGTTATTCCTCGCCTCCGACGAAGCGGGATTCATCACTGGCGTGTCGCTGCTCGTGGACGGCGGCGGCGCGTTAAACACCGGCTAAGGAGCGATCAATGGGGTCAGAGTCGACAGGGTCTAATCCAATTCCCAGCAAGCGCAAGGCGGCGATCGTCACCGGCTCGGCAACCGGCGTAGGCGCCGCAACCGCATTGGGCCTCGCCAAGCGCGGGTACGACGTCCTCATCAACTATTCGAAAAGCGAGCGCGAGGCCAAAGAGTCCGAGGCCGCGTGCC
>JANMXB010000367.1:0-4584 GCA_031380765.1 Pseudomonadota bacterium
GAAATGCAGTTCGACGAATGGCGGCGCGTGCTAGCCACCGGGCTCGATGGCGCGTTCGTCTGCACGCAGGCGTGCCTGCCGCACCTCGCGCGCGCAGGCGCGGGTGCGGTGGTCAACATTGGCGGCATGACCGCGCATTCCGGCGCAAAAGGGCGCGCGCACGTGGTGACCGCCAAGGCGGGCCTGGTCGGCCTGACCCGCGCCCTTGCGCACGACCTCGCCGCACAGCAGATAACGGTCAATTGCGTGGTCCCCGGGACGATCGAGACGATCCGCGGCCTGCCGGGGGCGCCGCCGCGTCCCGCGCACCGGCAAGCCTTGCCGGCGCTTGGCCGGCGCGGCGAGCCCGGCGAAGTCGCCGCCGCGGTGCGCTTTCTCTGCGGTCCGGGAGCCCGCTACATCACGGGACACACCATGCATGTCAACGGCGGAGGCGTCATGGCATGACCGCGGCGCTTTCGGTGGCGGAGGTGCTGGCCGAACGTGCCATTGCGCTCGGCGGGAGAGACATCCCGGCGGCCGTGCGCGAGCGCTGCCGCGACCTGCTGGTCGACGTCGCGGGCCTTTGCGTGGCCGCGCGTAACAACGACTACGTCCTCGCGCTGAAAAGGAGCCTGGATGAGGGCGGGCCGTGCACCGCGATCGGACAC
Source organism: Pseudomonadota bacterium (assembly GCA_031380765.1). Classification (GTDB taxonomy): domain Bacteria; phylum Pseudomonadota; class Gammaproteobacteria; order Burkholderiales; family SG8-39; genus SZAS-79. The sequence goes on from JANMXB010000367.1 coordinate 651, forward strand.
GGCGGGGGCTGGAGCCCGGAAGACGCCGCGCTCTTGAACGGCACCGCCGCGCATGGCGAGGATTTCGACGACACCTTCGAAGGCGGCCCGGTGCATTCGGGCGCGGTCGTCGTGCCCGCCGTGCTGGCCGCGTGCGAGCGTTTCGGCCGCGACGGCAACGCGGCGCTGCTGGGCATCGCCACGGGCGTCGAGGCGATGTGCAGGCTGAGCCTGGTCGCGCCCAAGCTGATCCACAAGGCCGGTTTTCATCCGACGGCGGTGCTTGGCGCACTCGCATCGGCGCTTGCGGTTGCCGCCACATTGAATCTCGACAGGAAGCAGGCCGTGCATGCGCTGGGCATCGCGGGAAGCATGGCGGGCGGAATCATCGAATACCTGGCCGAGGGGGCGTGGACGAAGCGCATGCACGCGGGATGGGCGGCCCATGCGGGCCTGCACGCGGCGCGCATGGCGCGTGAGGGCTTTGTCGGGCCGCGCACGGTTTTCGAAGGCACGCATGGCCTGTTCTTCGGTTTCGCGCACACTGCGGAAGGGGACTTTGCCGAACTGACCGGCAATTTCGGCAGCGCGTGGCGCATGCTGGGGTTGACTTTCAAGCCGTACGCCACCGGCACCATGAACCAGCCTTACATCGATTGCGCGCTGCGCCTCGCGCAACGCGGCTTTGCGGCCGAGGACGTCGCCGAAGTGCTGTGCGAAACGGCGGAGGGTTACGTCCATCGCCTGTGGGAGCCGCTCGCCTCCAAACAGCGCCCGCCGAACGACTACGCCGCCAAGTTCAGCACGCCGTTCAACGTCGCAGTGGCATTCGTCACCGGCGGCGCAGGATTCGAGGCATTCTCCGAGAGCACCGTGCGCGATGCGCGCATTCTCGGTCTTGCCTCGAAAGTGCGCTACGTGGTCGATCCGGACAATCCCTACCCGAAGCGCTACACCGGCCACGTCAGAATGACCCTCAGGGATGGACGCGTATTCGAGGAGCGCCAGCCCCACATCCGCGGCGGGGTTCACGAGCCGTTGTCCGCGGGCGACATAGACGCGAAATTCCGCGGCAATGCCGCATGGGGCCGGTGGCCGGCGCCGCTCGCGCAAAAATTTCTGGCTTGCGCAAAGGATGCTTTCAATGCGCCGATCGACCTGTCTGCGTTTCGCGCTTAGTTTGCTTTTCGCGGCACTGCCTGCGTTTGCAGGGGCGCAGGCCTATCCCGTCAAGCCGGTGAAGATCCTGGTGCCGGCGCAGCCCGGCGGCGGCCTGGACCTGATCGGCCGCACGGTCGCCGAGCAGCTGGGCAAGGCGCTGGAGCAGTCGTTCATCGTCGAGAACGTGTCGGGGGGCGGCGGCACCATCGCCACGCAGGCCGTGGCGCGTGCCGCACCGGACGGCTACACGCTCATGGTCGGCTACGTCGGCACCCACGGGACCAACCCCGCGGTGCGCAAAGTGCCGTACGACGCTGTAAGGGATTTCACCGCGATTGCGATGGTGGGGGGCACGCCCAATGTCCTGTGCGTCCATCCAGCGGTACCTGCGGGGGATCTCAAGTCGCTGATCGACTACGCGAAGATACAGAACGGCAAGGTCAGCTACGCCTCGGGCGGCATCGGCACGCTCAACCACCTTGCGATGGAGCAATTCCGCGCCGCGGCGGGCTTCGAAGCCGTGGTCCTCCACTATCGCGGCATCGGTCCCGCGCTCATCGACATCCTCGCGGGCCAGACACAGATGATGATGCCTGGTCTCGCCGCGGCGCTGCCGCACATCCGCAACAAGAAACTGCGCCCGATTGCGATCACGGGCCTTGCGCGCCACCCTCTGCTGCCGGAGGTGCCGACCTTCGAGGAATCGGGATTCAAGGGTTTCGACGGCGTGCAGTGGTACGGCATCGTCGGTCCGGCCAACCTGCCCCCCGCGATCACCAGCCGGCTCAATGCCGAAATCAACAAGTCGCTGGCCTCGCGCGCGCTGCGGGAGCGCCTCGCGGGTGAGGCGATCGACCCGATGCCGATGACGCCCGAACAGTTCGGCAGGTTCATCCAGACCGACATCGCGCGCTGGAGCGCCCTTGCGCGCGAGCGGAAGATTTCGCTGGACGATTAGACAGCTGTGCGGCGCGCAGCTGTGTGCGCCGCATCATCGATTGTTCGGGTGTCCCCGGGTGCGTTGCGCTAAGCTTCTGCGCAGCAACTCAGGGGAGGAACTCATGAACATTTCACCAATTCGTCAAGGTTTGCTGCTTGTGGGCGCGCTTGCGGCCGTCACCGCATTCGCCCAGCCGAAGAAGGATGCGCCACCGCCGAAGCCCGCGGCCGCACCCGCCGCAGCGGCCCCGGCCGCCCCCGCAAAAGAAGAGGAACCGTTCTGGGCCGTGGGCCGGCCCAAGGGCGATGCCACAGCGAAGATGGCACCGGTCCCTGCGTTCCCGATCCCGACGGCAGCCGACAAGCTGCCGATAGCAAAAATCAAGGTGCCGCCCGGCTTCAAGGTCGAGGTGTGGGCTTCCGGCGTGTTCGATGCGCGCGGCATGCGCGAGGGCGACAAGGGCACCGTATTCGTGAGCTCGCTCTTCGGCGCGGGCAAGATCTACGCGATCACCGACAAGGGCGGCAAGCGCGAGGTCAAGACGATCGCCGAGAAGCTGGTCCTGCCCAACGGCATCGAGTTCAACAAAGGCTCGCTCTATGTCGCCACGCCCAAGGACATCACGCGCTACGACGCCATCGAGGACAAGCTCGACAACCCGCCCAAGCCGGTGATGGTCTACGACAAGCTGCCCGGCGACGTGCCGCACGGCTGGAAATTCATCAAGATCGGCCCCGACGGCAAGCTCTACGTGCCGGTCGGCGCGCCGTGCAACATCTGCGAGCCTTCGGACAAGTACACGCAGATCTTCCGCATGAATCTCGACGGCACCGGCTGGGAGTCGGTGGTGAAGGGGATGCGCAATACCGTCGGCTTCGACTGGCACCCGGTCACCAAGGAGCTCTGGTTCGGCGACAACCAGCGCGACTGGCTGACGGAGGACATGCCGCCCGACGAGGTCAACCGCGTGACCGCGCCGGGCAAGCAGCACTTCGGCTACCCGTACTGCCATGGCGGCGTCTTGACCGATCCGCAGTTCGGCTGGGGCAAGGACTGCAAGGACTACCAGAAGCCCGCACTGCTGCTCGACGCGCACTCGGCGCCGCTGGGGATGCGCTTCTACACCGGCAAGATGTTCCCGGCCAAATACCAGAACGCGATCTTCCTCGCGCGCCACGGCCCCTGGAACCGCACGAAGAAATACGCGGCCGACGTGGTCGCGATCTTCATCGATGCGAAAGGCGAGGCGAAGATGGAGCCTTTCCTCACCGGGCTGGTCGAGAACAACGGCTACCTCGGGCGGCCAGCGGACGTTCTGGTGTTGAAAGACGGATCGCTGCTGGTGTCCGACGACCACAACGGCGCGATCTACCGGGTCAGCTACGGCAAGTGATTCCGGCGTCGTTGAAGGGGGCGGCCTGGGCCGCCCTCTTTTTTTCCGCGCTGGCGGCGCTCGGCCAGCCTGCAAAGCCCGCGGCGAAGCCGAGCGTTGCGCAGCGCGCTGAGGTCTGCTTCGCCTGCCACGGCGCGAAGGGTCAGTCGCAGCTGCCGCTCACGCCCTCGCTCGGCGCGCAGCCCTCGTTCTTCGTCGTCGCGCAGCTTTTCCTGTTCCGCGACGGGCGGCGCGGCAATGCGCTGCCCGCAATGACCGAAGTTGCGAAGACGCTGACCGACGACGACCTGCGCGCGTTCGCCGAGCTGATCTCGAAACTGCCGCCGCCCGTGCCACCGGGCAAGCCGACCGACGCACAGAAGTACGCGCGCGGCCGGGAGGTCGTGCTGACGCAGAACTGCACCACCTGCCATAACCCGGACCTTTCCGGGCGCGAGCAGATGCCTCGTCTTGCGAACCAG
>JANMXB010000304.1:0-2131 GCA_031380765.1 Pseudomonadota bacterium
CTTGAATTCGATCACCGACTCGAGCGGAACCCAGTAGTCGTGCCAGCGCCATGCGTCGAACTCGGGCTTCTCGTTCGCACGCAGTTTCACGTCGCAGTCGCGCGCGGTCATGCGCAGCAGGAACCAGATCTGCTTTTGTCCCCGGTACGTGCCGCGCCAGTCGCGCCGCACCCACTGGTCCGGAACTTCGTAGCGCAGCCATTGCCGAGTGCGCCCGAGGATGCGCACGTGGTCGGGCTTGAGCCCGGTCTCCTCCTCCAGCTCGCGGAACATCGCCTGCTCGGGCGTCTCGCCATGCTTGATGCCGCCCTGTGGGAACTGCCACGAATGCTGGTGGACGCGCTTGCCCCAGAACACTTCGTTGCGAGTGTTGCAAAGGATGATGCCGACGTTGGGGCGGTACCCATCTTTATCGAGCATCGTGCCACCGCCATCAGTTAGAATCCTGGGCTGATTTTTTCACATTTCCGCGGCGAATAAAAGCTCGCAATCAATAAAAATCCATATGCGAACATCGCGTTACCTCATTTCCACGCTCAAGGAAGCGCCTTCGGAGGCCGAGCTCGTCAGCCACAGCCTGATGCTGCGCGCCGGCCTCATCCGGCGCCTGGCGAGCGGGATCTACACCTGGATGCCGCTGGGCCTGCGAATCGTGCGCAAGGTCGAGGCAATCATTCGCGAGGAAATGAACCGCGCAGGGGCGATCGAGCTCGCGATGCCCGTGGTCCAGCCGGCCGAGCTGTGGCAGGAATCGGGCCGCTGGCAGGAATACGGGCCGGAACTGCTGCGCCTGAAGGACCGGCACGAGCGCGATTTCGTCCTTCAGCCGACCTCCGAGGAGGCGATCACGGACATCGCGCGCAGCGAGCTCAAAAGCTACCGCAGGCTGCCGCTGCATCTGTACCAGATCCAGACAAAATTCCGGGATGAGCGCCGCCCGCGATTCGGCGTCATGCGCGGGCGCGAGTTCGTAATGAAGGACGGCTACTCGTTTCACGCGGATTTTGCCGACCTCGAGCGCGAATACCGCAACATGTACGAAACCTATACGCGCATCTTTACGCGCATCGGCCTGGCCTTCCGCGCTGTCGCGGCCGATACCGGCGCCATAGGCGGCACCGGATCGCGCGAATTCCAGGTGCTTGCCGATTCGGGCGAAGACGCGATTGCGTTCTGCCCCGATTCGGACTATGCGGCCAACGTCGAGCTCGCCGAAGCCCTCGCGCCGTCGGCAGGCCGCCCCGCGCCGACGCAGCCGATGCGCAAGGTGCCCACGCCGGGCAAATCGACCTGCGAGCAGGTGGTGGAGTTGCTCGGCCTGCCGCTGCAGCAATCGGTGAAGGCGATTGCGCTGATGGCCGACGAGAAATTCGTGCTCCTGCTCCTGCGCGGCGATCACTCACTGAACGAGATCAAGGCCGCGAAGATCCCGATTCTCAATCCTTTCCGCTTCGCCACGGCCGCCGAGATCGAGCGGCACATGCACTGCGTGCCGGGCTACATCGGCCCGGTGGGGGTCGGCGGTTTCAAGATCGTCGCCGACCGCTCGGTGGCTGCGATGGCCGATTTCGTGTGTGGTGCGAACGACGCAGGCTTCCACCTCACGGGCGTGAACTGGGTCCGCGACCTGCCGGAGCCTGATGCGGTCGCCGACATCCGCAATGTCGTCGCGGGGGATCCGAGCCCGGACGGCAAAGGCGCGCTCGAGCTGTGCCGCGGAATCGAAGTCGGCCACATCTTCCAGCTGCGCACCAAGTACTCCGAAAAAATGAAGGCGACCTTCCTCGACGAAAAGGGCGGTGCCGTTGCCTTCGAGATGGGCTGCTACGGCATCGGCGTCACGCGCATCGTCGCCGCGGCCATCGAACAGAACCACGATGCCAGGGGTGCGATTTTCCCCGCGCAGATCGCGCCTTTCGAAGCCTGCGTCGTGCCGATCGGCTATCACAAGAGCGCTGCGATAAGAGCCGCCGCCGACATCCTTTACGCCGCCCTGATCGCCGCAGGCATCGATGCGCTGCTCGACGATCGCGACGAGCGTCCGGGGGTGATGTTCGCCGACATGGAACTCATCGGGGTGCCGCACCGGCTGGTGGTGTCGGAGAAAGGACTCGCAGCCGGGACCGTCGAG
>JANMXB010000417.1:0-1676 GCA_031380765.1 Pseudomonadota bacterium
CCGTAGCGCGCCGCAAGCATGAAATCGAGCCAAAGCAGGATCGTGAGCGGCAGCACGGTCACGAGGCCCGCCGCCAGGGGCGCGAGGATGCGCGCCGCGCGGTTCTTCAGGGTGCCCCACACTCCCCGCTTTTCGACCAGCAGCGCGGTGAAGAACCCCGACAGCACGAAGAACGTCGGCATGCGGAAGCTGTGGATGAAGTCAAATACGAGGTCGAAGAACTCCGAGTTGTTGCGGTCGGTCTGGATCGGCATCGTGGGCGGCGGCGACGCGAGATAGAGCATGGCCGCGTGCAGCACGATGCCGAGCATCATCATGCCGCCGCGCAACGCGTCGAGACCAAAATACCTGCGATTGTCCATCCGGGCTCCCCTGCCCTGAAGGATAGGCGCGGGCCGGCCTTTGCGCCATGGACCGATGGACAAGCGCCAGTGCCTATAGAATCCGCACTGGGGCCATCAGGGGGAGCCGGGTTGACGCTGAGAACGAGAATCTACGGGCTGCTGGACCCCTCCAGCGATGGGCATGCGGCGCGCCAGGTGCGCACGCTCGAAGTCCTGCTGATCCTGGTCGGGATTTCGTCCGTCTCGGCCGGCACGGTCGCCAGCCTGCCGTCAGGTGCGCGAGCCATCGCGGCCACGATTACCGGCACGGTGTCGATCCTGTTCTTCCTCGAGTATCTCGCCCGCCTCTGGGTCGCGCCGGAAAACCCCCACCTTCACCTGGTTTCCGCGGCCCGATCGCGCATCAAATGGATGGCGTCGGCCGAAGGCGTCATCGATCTGCTGGCCGTGATCCCGGCGCTCGCAGCCGTTTCCGGCGGCGCGCGCCTGGGCGCCGAGTCGGCCTCGGTATTCGTGCTGCTGTGGGTCCTCAAGCTCGCCACCCACGCGCCGGGCGTCGGGCTGATCGCGCGCGTTTTCCACCACGAGCGCTCCGCCCTCGCCGCCGCCGCGGCGCTGTTTGCGATCGTGCTGTTCGCGGCCGCGACGATCGCGCACTGGCTCGAGGGCGACCGCCAGCCGGAACACTTCGGCAGCATCCCGGCCTCGCTGTGGTGGGCGGTGGTCACCCTCACGACGACGGGCTACGGCGACGCCGTTCCGCTCAGCGCCGCGGGCCGCATGCTCGGCGGGATTGTGATGCTGTGCGGGATCTGCGTGCTCGCATTGCTCGCCGGAATCCTCGCCACCGGCTTTTCGGCCGAAGTGCGCCGGCGCGAATTCGTGCGCATCTGGGACCTGGTGGCGCGCGTGCCGTTCTTTTCCGAAATCGGCGCCATCGCCATCTCCGACATCGTCGAGCGCCTGCGCTCGCGCAGCTACCCCGAGGGCGCGACCGTGATCCGCAAGGGCGCGGCCGGCGATTCGATGTTCTTCATCGTGTCCGGCGAGGTCGAGGTCAAGCTCGGCGATCGCACCAAAGCGCTTGCCGACGGCGATTTCTTCGGCGAGATGGCGCTGCTCGACCGCAAACCGCGCTCGGCCGACGTGGTGACCACCATGCCGTGCACCGTGCTCGTCCTCAACGTCGCGGACTTCTACCAGCTCGCGGGGCAGCAGCCGGCGCTCATCGCGGCGCTCGAGGCGGACGCCGTGCGCCGGCGGGAGAGCGACGGCAAGTCCGAAGCCTGAGCCGGCTCATCGCGCGCCCGAGGACAGCGCCTTCACCGGACT
>JANMXB010000310.1:0-3395 GCA_031380765.1 Pseudomonadota bacterium
CCGGGCTGCGGCGGCGAAGCCTTGACCCACTCCAGGAAAGCCTTCATCTCCGCGCCGAACAACGCGCCGGGCGAGAGCTTGGCCGGATCGAAAAGGATGGTGAGCATGCCGTTCAGCACGCGCTTGGCTCCCGTGGCAGGCTCGTGGCACGTCATGCCCGCGGCGAGCGCGCCGCCGAGCAGCTCGCACACGACCGCCAGGCCATAGCCCTTGTGTTCGCCGAAAGTGACGATCGCGCCGTGCGGCTCCACCACGGCGAATTTCGGGTCCGTAGTCGGCTTGCCCTTGTTGTCGATCAGGCGGCCCGCCGGCATCTGCTCGCCCTTGTTGTGGGCCACGCGCGCCTTGCCCTGCGCCATGACGCTGGTGGCGAAGTCGAGCAGGATCGGCTCGCCGCCTGGCACCGGGATGCCGCAGGTGAACGGGTTGGTGCCGAAGCGCGCGTCCCCGCCGCCGAAAGGCGCGACGATCGGCCGCGAGATCACGTTGGTGAAATGCAGCGAGATCAGGTTCTGCGCGACCGCCATCTCGGCCCACGCGCCGATGCGGCACAGGTGGTGGGCATTACCCAATGCGACGATGCAGCTGCCGAACTGCTTTGCGCGCGCGATACCCAGTTCCATGGCCTCGTGGCCGATGACCTGGCCGAAGCCCGCCTGCCCGTCGAGGCGCAGCAGTGCGCCGCCATCGAGGGTGGTCTTCACATGGGCGTTCGCCTTGAGTCCGCCCTCGACGTACGCCTCCGAATAGCGCGGCAGCATGCCGATGCCGTGCGAGTCGTGGCCCGTGAGATTGGCCTGGATCAGGTTCTCGGTGACCAGATCGACTTCGCGCGGCTCGCTGCCGAAACCGCGCACGAGCATCTTGATCGCCGCGGTAAGGGGCTCGACGCGGATGTTGTGGATTTTTGCCATGGATGCGATCCTCAAATGAGGGCGCAAGCTTATCAGGGGCAAAGCTTGGTGGTCATCTCCAGGATCGCCTCGGCGGCCGCCTTGGGATGCTCGAGCGGGAACAGGTGGCCGCCCTTCACACGGCGAAACACGAAGCCTGCGCGCCGCATGGTCGAAAGGCCCACGCGCCGCACCACATCCGAATCGGCCCCCCCAATGAATCCCGCCGGAACCCTGAGCCTTGCCAGGCTGCGGTGCAGATCGTGCGGCACCGTGCGGTAGATCTGGTACTCGATCGCCGGATCGATCATGAGCCGCAGGTTCTTCCCGTCGTCGACCAGGCCGTAGCGCACATAGTCGCGCAGCGCCTCCGGCGCGAAGTGGCGGAACAGCTTCCGGCCGCGAAAATGGCGCTCGGCTTCGGCGAGGCCCGCCCATTCGGCGCGGCGCTCGCGGGTCGCGCCCGCGGGCGTCACGCGGTCGACGATGCCGAAGCGCTTGGTGGCGCCGAGCAATCGCCCCTTGATCGCGCCGATGATGGGCGCGTCGAGAAGGAGGATTGCGCTAAAAAGCTCCGGCCGCGCCACGGCAGCCATGAAAGTGAGGTAGCCGCCCAGCGAATGGCCGACGCCGATGACGGGCTGCGCATGATGCCGCCCGACGTGCTCGATCACCTGCCGGGTAAGGAGCGACCAGCCCTCGGTCGGGGGAAAGCGCGGATCCATGCCGAGTGCGGCGATGGTGCTCAGGCGGAAGGTTGGCTCCAGCGACCCGAGCATGCTGCGATAGGTCGGGGCGGGAAAACCGTTGGCGTGGGAAAAGTGGAGCACCGGACGGCGCATGCGCGGCAGTCTATCTATAATGCGCGCCCATGTCGCGGCACACGCCCCTGCTGATCGCACTGCTCTTCGTGGCGGCGTGCACGGCCAATCCCTACCTCGACGGCTCGAAGCCGCACCGCGCGGCGCAGGGTTTCCGCAATGTCTATCCGCATCCTGAAAAGGCCGGCTTCTGGAAGTGGAAATGGGAGCAGTGGCGCGACGGCCTGCCGAGGAAACCCGCCGATGGCTATCGCTTCGAGACCGCGCAGCCCGACACTGCCTTTCTGCGGGCGAACCGGCGCGACACCACCGTAACCTGGATCGGCCACGCCACGGTCCTTTTCCAGACCGCCGGGGTCAACGTGCTCACCGACCCGCAGTTCTCCGAGCGTGCCTCACCCGTGCAGTTCGCAGGCCCCAAACGCGTGGTGCCGGCGACCCCGCGCCTCGTCGATCTCCCCCACATCGATGCGGTCCTCATTTCGCACGACCACTACGACCACCTCGATGTCGCCAGCGTAAAAGCGCTGGCCGGCCAGCCCGGCGGGTCGCCCCGCTTCTTCGCGGGCCTTGGCAGCAAGGCCTGGTTCGCGGCTCTCGGCATCGCGGACGTGGTGGAAATGGATTGGTGGCAGCGGGTTGAATTCCGGGGTCTGGAGGTCCATTTCGTCCCGGTACAGCACTGGTCGAAGCGCACGCTCAGCGACGAAAACCAGCGCCTGTGGGGCGGCTGGGTGGTCCGGCAGCCGGCTTTCTCCTTCTATTTCGCGGGCGATACGGGCTATTCGATGGATTTTGCCGATGTGGGAAGGCGTTTCGGGGGATTCGACCTCGCGGCCATCCCGATCGGCGGGTACGAGCCGCGCTGGTTCATGCAAATCATGCACGCGCACCCGGCGGAGTCGGTGCGCATCCATCGTGATGTAAAATCGCGGGCTTCGCTGGGTATCCACTGGGGCACCTTCGACGATCTCACCGATGAGCCCCTCTATGAGCCGCCGAAAGTGCTGGCGGACGAAGCAAGCAAGGCCGGCCTCGCCGAGGGCGAATTCTTCGTGCTGAAGCACGGAGAGACCCGCAGGTTGGCGCGGAAATAGCCGGCCGTCAGGACCTGGGGCCGGCAGCACCCCCAGCAGTCCACTTTTAAAGCTTCTCAACAGGAAAGTATCATCATGGCCAGGCAGAAAGAGCTCAAGCTCTACCGCAACATCGGGATCATCGCCCACATCGACGCGGGCAAGACCACCACCACGGAGCGCGTGCTCTACTACACCGGCAAGAAGCACCAGATTATCGAGGTGCACGACACCAAGGACGGCAAGTCGAGCACCACCACCGACTACCTCGAGCAGGAAAAGAAGCGCGGCATCACCATCCAGAGCGCGGCGGTGTCCACCGAGTGGAAAGGCTACCAGGTCAACGTGATCGACACCCCGGGACACGTCGATTTCACGATTGAAGTGAACCGGTCCCTGCGCGTGCTCGACGGCGCGGTCGTCGTGTTCGACGGCGTGGCCGGCGTGGAACCGCAGACCGAGACCAACTGGCGCCTCGCGAACCAGTACAACGTGCCGCGCATCTGCTACATCAACAAGATGGACCGCATGGGCGCCAACTTCGCGCATTGCGTTAAAGGCATCAAGGAGCGCCTGGGCGCGAACGCGCTGCTATGCCATGTGCC
>JANMXB010000470.1:0-16490 GCA_031380765.1 Pseudomonadota bacterium
AGCACGCCAATCCGCAATACCTTATCCGCCGGCTGCGCATTCCCGCTGAACGACGCAACCATGAGGCCGACTATCAGGGTCGCGATGCGCATGCGACGCGAGGCAAACATGCTATCTCCCTAGTGCCACAGCACATTCGTCGTACATGTGGGTTTGCGACGGCTAACGTAATATCGGGCGACAGTTTTGCTGGATTGCAGGGCCTAGTGCGCCATAACCTGGCTGGCATCTTCTACCGGAACTCCGCGTGCTCATTGGGCTTTTTGCCGCTCGATGCGTACGATAAGTGTACTAACAAACTGTGAAAACCGGCGTGCCACTCTATCTAGGCTGCGTGCCTCAGAGGAGTGCCAAACCGCCGGTCGCCAGTGACCGCTTTGGGTCGTTTCCCGTCACCAGCACCAACCGGCCGCTTTCGGCCAGGAGCGGCCAGTCGCGGCGGTGCGGAACTCAATCGACCGGGCCAGCTACTCAATCACCTTCGTTGCCTGCAGCAGGATCGATTGAGGAACTTGAATGCCGAGGGCCCGCGCCGTCTTCATGTTGATCACGAGATCGAAGACGGTGGACTGCTCCACGGGCAGCTCGCCGGGCTTGGCGCCCTTGAGGATCTTGTCCACATAGGTCGCCGCGCGCCGGAAAGACTCGATGTTGTTCGCACCGTAGACCAACAGCCCGCCTGCGTCCGCGAAGTCGATGGCGTAGTAGATTGCCGGCAGCCGTGCTTTCTGTGCCATCGCCACAATCTCGGCCGGACGGCTGGTTGTGTTCGCGTTCGGCAGGACAATGATTGCTTCATCCCGTGCCTTCCCCGCGGCAAGGAAGGCGGCCTTTATCTGTTCCAGGTCCTCTGCGTTCAGAAAGTGCGGTTGCACCTTCAGGGCCTTCGCGGCGGCTTCGATTACGCCTATCGACTGCGCTGTGCCGGCGGCTTTGGAATTTCCCAGCACGGCCACGCGAGTCAGCTTCGGCATGAGCTGCTTGAGGAGCTGGAGTTGTTTTCCGCTCAATTCCGCGGAAAGACCGGACAACCCGGTGATATTTCCCCCCGGCCGGGCAAGGCTGGCGACAAGCCCTGCGCCCACCGGATCGCCGTCGAAACCCATGACAATGGGAATCGTCGAGGTCGCTTTTTTGGCGGCGGGGGTCGTAGTGGGACCGGTCGTCACGATCACATCCACGTTGAGCCGCACGAGCTCTTCGGCCTGCCGTTGGAGCCTTTCGGCGTCCCCGTCGGCAAAGCGTCGCTCGATGACGTACGTCCTGCCTTCCACGTAACCGAGGTCCTTCAGTCCGGCGCGGAACGCAGCCTCACGGGTCATCAGGGACTTCTCGCCCAGTGCGCTGAGGAAACCGATCTTGGCGATTCTTGCCGGCGGCTGGGCCGGCACCGAAGCCGGCGCAAGCACGCCTGCGCACAGCACAAGCATCATGCGGCGGCGGGTAATCACACATTCACCCCTTTGGTATTCAGCACCCTGTGCTCCAGTTCGCGCAATCGTCCACGACGGAGTGGGCGCATTAGAACACGCGAACTCGAACCCGGGCAGGATGGGCCGCCTTGGGCCGCGCCGAGGATCGTTGATTCCCGCTCAATTCAGACAGATTCAGTTTCGGAGATTGGCTGCCAGAGCCATTCCAGGGCCATTTTGCGTATCGGTACCGGTACATTCACGGCTGCAGGCCGTCGATCGGCGTCCCGAATCCGCACCCGCAAAGGCGGCCTTGCGGTCATCTGGACTGGCATGGTCCAAGGGCGGATGATTCGCCTGTGTCGCCGCGGGAGCGAGGCATAGGCAAGCGCGGCGCGACGAGGAGGTGTGGACACGATGCTCTATCGCCTGGCAGCGTTGACCCTGCTCGGGGCGCTCGCCGCTTGCGACGCCCCTCCGCTGGAAAAGGTATACATGCTGCCCGCGACCGAAAAGAAAGCGCCGGTGTTATCGGCGCAGCAGGTCTACGCGCAATCCGAGCGGTGTGCGAAAGCGACCGGCGACCAATTCCGGCGCGATTGGAAGGACGGCGTTGTTGCAGGCCCGGACGGGAAGATGACCGCGGATTTCACCAGCCACTACAACGCAAGGATGAACACTTGTTTCTACCTCCTGACGGTCAGGCATTCCCCGGACAAGAGCGGCCAGGGCGGCACTTCTGCGGACAGTCTCAGAAAATTTCTCTTCGACATCGATGACAACGAGCAATACGGCGAGTATCTGGGTCCGGCGACCAGCGGCTCGCCCAAGGCCGGCCTGGCGGCAACGTGCAGGATCGAAGCGATGTATTGCGCGTCCGAGGGCGAATGGAAAGTACTCTCTGTGCCCTATATGCAGGAGTGAGGATTCTTTCACGCCTTTTTTCGGAGCCAAAACCAGGCAGTTGCAACATTAACCCTTTTAGGTTAACGTTCAAGCCGTGGACCTGGACGACACCCTTGTCGCGCTCGCCGACGGCACCCGCCGCAGCATCCTGAAGCGCCTCGCTTCGGGCGACGCGCGGGTCACCGAGGTGGCGGCGCCGTTCGACATCTCGCTCAACTCGGTCTCCAAGCACATCCGCATCCTCGAGCGCGCGGGCCTGGTGAGCCGGCGCGTCGCCGGACGCGACCACTTCCTCTCGCTCGAACGAAAGCCGTTCGACGAGCTGACCGATTGGATGCTCAAGACCCGCGACTTCTGGACCGGGAGGCTGGATGCGCTCGAAGCCGCCCTGCGCGCCGAGGACGCCATTGCCGCCGCAAGAAAACCACCCAAAAGGAGAAAGAAATGACCAGCCCCGAAAGCGCAACCTTCATCGAACCCGGCACCGTGAAGATGGAGCGCCTGCTGCCGGGCCCCGTCGAGCGCGCCTGGGCCTATCTCACCGAATCGGACAAGCGCGCCACCTGGCTCGCGGCCGGCGAATTCGACCTGCGCGTCGGCGGCAAGATCCGCCTCGAGTTCGACAACAGCAAGCTGCCGAACGACGAGGCGGGGCTGGCGAAGCACCCGGGCACGGGGGTTCACACGTTCGAGGGCGAGATTACGCGCCTCGAGCCGATGCGCGTGCTGGCCTACACCTGGCTGTGGGGCGACAACGAAACGGATGTGACTTACGAGCTCACGCCGCGGGGCAAGGACGTGCTGCTCACCATCGTGCACCGCCGCCTCAAGCCGCGCGAGCTGGGCTTGAGCGTCAGGAGCGGCTGGGACGTGCACACGGGGATACTGGCCGACGTGCTCAACGGCGTAAAGCCGCGCCCGTTCTGGACGACGCACGACCGGCTCGAAGCCGAATACGCCGCGCGGGTTTAGCTCACTTCGCAGGCACGACCGTCCTCAGCTCCCGGACAACTGCGCCGTCCTTCACGCTGCCGCTCGTGGTGCCTTCGTTCATGCGGCGGATGCACTCGTCGCGATCCTTTGCCGGCTGGTTGTCGCACCGGGCCAGCCGGTTTTTCTCGAGCTGGGCCTGCTCGTTGGTGAGCCCGCCGCGCTTGGATTCCTGGAGGGCGGCGCCGGCTTCTCGCAGGCAGGTCGCACGGTCCTCGCCGTCTTCCTTCATGCATTCGGCGCGATCGCGCGTGTATGCGGCTTGCGCCTCCGACGACTTGGCGCGATCCGCGGCCAGGGAGGGTGTAGCGCACAACAGGACCGCGACGGCACAAAGCGCTAGCGAGCCGGCCGCATGGAAACGAACCTTGGACATGGGATTCCCCTTTTGAAAGGGGGCACTGTGCCAAATGCGGCGGCTTCGGTCGGTGCGGACGCAGACATAACCAGCGCCGGGCCTACGCCGCCCAGGTTTAGCGCGGGGCCGGCGGCCGATTCTTCCGGATTTGCTTTCGGAGATCGGCCACCGGCGCGGGTTTCATGTTAGTTCGTGTATCGGTACCGGTACATTCTCCGGGGCGCCCTAGGGCTGCAGGCTGTCGATCAGCATCCCATATCCGCGCCGGGGTGCCGATCGCCCGAGCTGCCGCATGAACGCCCAGTAGGACGCCGCGGGGTTGGTGATCACCGGGCGGCCGAACTCTTCTTCCAGCACCGGGATCGCCGCGTTGCTCAGCCACAATCCACCGGCGAGGAGGAGGCCATCCGCACCCGGGTTTTCCTGGAAGGCGCGCCGGCCGAGCGCGAGCGCCATGTCGATGCCGTCCCGCGGCCGGACATCCATCACCTGCTGCGTGGTATGGATCTGCGCGGCCCAGCCGAGCGGCTCGAGCCCCGCGGCGCGAAGATAGGCGGCAACCCGGCCCATCAGCGCGTCGTCCCACCGGCCGGCAATCGCAATCTTGCGGCAACCGAGCAGCTTGAAGCCTTCGATCGACTCTTCTATGTCGGCCGAGGCCGGAATATCGGGCGCGCGCCGCGCCGCTTCTTCGAGAAAGCCGAGAATGCGTTCGCGTCCTGCGAAGGACGAGACCGGAATTCCGGCTTGCACGATCCGGTCCACTTTGCGAGCCGCAAGGAAATCGAACGCCGACCGGAATTGCGCAATCGCTTCTTCGATACCGGTCTCGGTGAACGCGCCGAGGTTGAGCGGGTAGACCACCAGCATCAGGTCCGGCGGGCACGTGTGATAGAACTGGTGCTGGATCGCGTCCCCGACGCGCGGCGGAAGGATGTAGCCGAGCTGGCCGGTCGGCAGCATGGCTTGCGCAGGCGTAGGCGATCCGCTCATTCCGGCTTGAGCTGCGCCAAAGCCACCAGTTTCCTGTAGCGCTCGATTTCGGCGCGCGTGAAAGCGGCGAGGTCGCGCGGCGAGCCGAAGGCGAGGTCGACGCCGAGCGCGCCGAGCTTCGCGCGCATCTCCGCGTTTTCCAGGGCGCGGCCGGTGGCAATGTTCAGCCGGTCGATGATGTCGGCCGGCGTGCCCGCCGGCGCGTAGAGCGCATTCCAGCCGGCCAAGGAGAGTTCCGGATAGCCCGCCTCGATCATGGTCGGCGTATTGGGAGTGAGCTGCGAGCGTTTCTCGCCGGTCGAGGCGAGGACGTTGACCTTGCCGCCCTGGATCACCGGCCCGAGCGCGGAGTACGGATAGAACATGAACGCCACCTCGCCGCGGCCGATCGCGCCGAAGATCTGGCTCGCGTCCTTGAACGGCACATGCGTGACCTGCAGGCCGGCCGTCACGGCCAGCATCGCCGCCTGCAGGTGGTTCTGGGAGCCCGGTCCGGACGTTGCGTAGTTGAGCTGGCCTGGACGCGCTTTCGCGTAAGCGATCAACTCCGCAACAGTGCTGGCCGGAATCGATTGATGCACGACCAGTACCGCCGGGAAGATCGAGATGCGCGCGATCGGCGCGAAATCCGCCATCGGATCGAAAGGCACCTTCTTGAACAGGCTCACGCTGGTCGCCTGCGAGGCACTCGTTCCCATGAGGATCGTGTAGCCGTCCGGCGCGCTCCTGGCCACCGCCTCCGCGCCGATCATGCCGCCGCCGCCGGGTCGATTCTCGACCGCCACGGGCTGGCCCAGTTCGCTTGCCAGCCCTAGGCCGACGTGACGTGCGACGAGGTCGGTCGCGGTCCCCGCGCCGAAGGGAACGACGAGACGCAGCGGCCGGTTCGGATAAGTCTGCGCGGTTGCGGGGGTGAGCGCAGCGCCCCAAAGCACTGCTCCCGCAATGCCACTTACCCAGCGAAGCCACATGCCCATTTTCACTCCTCCCTGAACGATGTTCGCATATTTCCCGAACCGTTCCGCGCAAGACGGGGCTTCTGCGTTCGGCCGCGAACATACGAACCCGCAAAGGCGGCCTATGCTGTGATCATGAGAATCAACAGTCTGCGTATCCTGGCCGGCGTCCTGATTTGTTCGGGTGCGGCCCTCGCCCGGGCCGCGGATCCGTTAACAGCGTCGGTGACAGCGCCGGTCGCAGCGCCGGCCGACACGCCTGCGGCGGCAATGCGCGCAAGCTTCGTCGCGCTGCAGCCGCAGCTGGCGCGGAACAACTTCGATCGCCCGCTCGTCCTCGTCTCGAAGGAGGGCGCCGGCACTGTGTCCGGCGACATCCACGCCGTGGTCAACGCGCGGTTCGAATCCGCAGAGGCCGCGCTCGCAAGCCCCGACGAATGGTGCGCGATCATGTTCCTGCACATCAACACCAAGGCCTGCCGCACGGCGAACGCCGGCGGGGGCAAGGTACTCGACCTCTGGATCGGCTCGAAGGAAAGCCGGTCGCTCGCGGAAGATTCCAGGCTGGCGCTGGCCTTCCGGACAACATCGCGCACGCCGGGCTACCTCCGGGTCGCGCTGCGCGCCCCCGATGGGCCGATGGGAACCCGCGACTATCACATCCTCCTCGAGGCGATTCCGCTGGAAAACGCCCAGACCTTCATCCACCTCGCCTACAACTACGCCTACGGGACCTTCGGCCAGCTGGCAATGCAGGCGTACCTGGCCACGATCGGCCGCGACAAGGTCGGATTCACGCTGCTGGTCCCCTCGTCCGACGGTGGCGCGCTCGCAGGGCACATCGGCGGTCCGCGCGGCATCGTGGAACGCAATACCATGCGCTACTACCTCGCCATCGAGGCGTACCTGGGCGCGCTTTCGGTGCCGCCGCAGGCGCGTTTCGAGAAGCGCATCCGCGACTGGTATGCCGCCGTCGAGCGCTATCCGCGCCAGTTGCACGACGCGGGCGAGGCCGAATACCTCGCCATGAAACGCGACGGCCTGCTGCGCCCGCTGCCGCCGCCGAGCTGAGGGTCGATCTTCGAAACGTACTAATCTCGTGAGTTGCGCCCGGTGCTCCGACCGGCGGCATGGCTAGGCCTCACCAAGGTCATAGCGGCGCTCTTTCGCGACGCGGCGCAGTTCTTCTTCCGAGTTGTTCGTGAGTTCGGCGATGAACGAAACAGGAATAGGGGTTCCGTTGTCTTCCGCGGACTTGCGAATCCTCAACGCGTTGAGCGGCGAAATATGAAAATGCCGGCGAATTTCTTCGCCGATCCGGTCGAGCCCGCGGGAATACATATCGCCCGACTTCAGGCGAAGCCACGCTTGCGAGTACTCGGTCCCGTCGCAATCGGCCACCACGTTGACGACCGCCGGCTTTCCGCATTCGAGCGCCCGGCGCATGGCGGGGGCCAGGTCCTCCGAGCGTTCCACGTATTCACCGTGCGCGCCCAGCGCCTCGAAGGCCTTGTCCCATCGGTTGTTCAGTCCCACGGACCAATCGATGCCCGGATGGATGTCCCCTCCCATGAGAGCGTTGCCGCCCCATGAGCTGTTGTTCAGGACCACGACGACGCAAGGGATCTTGTAGTGGATCATGGTCTCGATGTCGGGGCCCGAAATCCCCATGCCACCGTCGCCGACCAGGGTCACGATCTGCTTGCCGGGCCGGGCCGTTGCGGCGCCAATCGACATGCCGACGCCCTGGCCGAGGGCCACCCGGGGACCCGCGTCGAGGATCTGGCCGGCAAAGCGCGCCCGGATCGCGTCCGTCAGGTACAGCGAGCCCGAGTAGGAGTCATAGATGATCGAAGCGTCCTGATCCACGACTTTGCCAAGGACATCGGTCAGCTCATAAGTGTGGATGGGTTGCCTGCCCGCGTACTTCTTCAGGAGTTGTGCGCGCCTGGTGGCGGCCTGCTCACGCGCATGCCCGAGCTTGGCGAGCCATTCGGGTCGCCCGGGGCGCTTTGTGGTCGCCCCGACCGTGTCGAGGATCTGCTGCAGGACGAGGCGGCTCGATCCGACAATCATCTCCTTGCTCGGCAGGGGATGCCAAAGCTCCTGCGGCGTCTCGTTGATCTGGACGTAGGTGACGTTGCCGCGCGGCCAGTCCGGCGCCTCGAACCAGGACTCGAGCTCGCCGGCGCGCATTCCGACCAGCACAACCAGGTCGGCTTCGGCCAGCATCATGCCTCGCCCCGAAGCCGGCAATGCGAGAGGATCGTCTTCCGACACGGCGCCCCGCGCGGTGCGCCTTGTATTGACGGGAACCTGAAGCGTTGCGGCAAGAGAACGCAGGACTTCGCCCGCTCCCGACCAGTACACCCCGTCGCCGGCAACGATCAAAGGCCGCTTTGCGCCCAGCAGCAGTTCGGCTACGCGCGCTACGGTGCGGGGGTCTCCCGCCGACTGCGGGACTCGCGGCTGTTCGCCGGCAGGGACGTACTTGCGTTGCGGCTCGGGACCAAAACGCCACTGGTTGTTCAGCGGAATCTCGAGGCAGATCGGACCCGGCGGATAGGTGCATGCGTCGCGCAGCGCCTTCTGGGTCCAGTACGAATTCAGCTCCCAGTCGGTGAGCCGTTTCGTCCATTTGGTGACCGTCTTGAAGCACTCGGCGGCGTAGCCCTCCTGCAGGACCTCGAGGCCGTCCCCGGCGGTGCCATGCTGGCCCACCAGCAGAACCATGGGACTGAGCGCGCCGATGCCCTGCGACAACGGCGCCAGGTAGTTCGACATTCCGCCCGAAGCCGACGCATAGCAGACACCGGCCTTCTGCGCGATTCGACCGTAGGCATCCGCGGCGAATCCCGCGGATTGCTCGTGCCTGAAGTGAATGTTCTTCACTCCCAGGCGACAAGCCTCTTCGAGCACGTTGTTGATGTACCCGTGGATCCCGAACATGTGCGTGACGCCGTTGTCCACGAGCGCCCTGGCAACGGCGGTGCCGCCCGTCAGCCGGTTGTCGCGGACTGTGGATTCGCTGGGTTGCCCCGAAGAAAGCTGTGCCGCCTTAGCCATGGTGCGCCCGCCCTGGGAGATAGATAACGAGTGTTATGTTATACCCGGAACGGGTTATGATCAAGGCCCGCACAGGCGAGGCATCCCACCATGGCCGACCCCAGGCCGGAGCTCAAGGAATTGCTGCTGCACACGGCCGCGCGGCTGTTTCGCACGCGCGGGTATGCCGCGGTATCGCTGCGAACCATCGCCGCCGGGGCGGGCGTCACGACCGGCAGCCTGTATTACTACTTCAATCACAAGGATCAGATCGTCAAGGAGATCCTCGACACGGGCCACAAGCAGGTGCACGCCGAAGTGAAGCGATGCGTCTCGGCGCTTGGGCCTCGCGCCACGAGGGCGGAGAAAGTCGTTGTCGGAGTTCGAGCGCACTTGGCCGCGCTGTTTGAAATGGACAGCTATCCGGCTGCAAACGTCCGCATATTTGCGCACGTCCCCGCCGCCATCCGGCGAGCCGTCCGGCCTGGCCGGCGGGCCTACGAGGAATACTGGATCGATTTGCTGGCTTCGCGCAAGGGCGCCAACAGAGTCGATCCACGGCAGCTGACGATGTTTCTGTTTGGCGCGACGAACTGGACGCTCGAGTGGTACAGGGAGAAGCGTGATTCTCTCGATGCCATCGCGAACAATCTTGCGGTGGTGATCCTCGGTGAAGATGCCACGACCCTTGCGCGCACCGAAGAAAAGTTCGAGCGTGCGGTCGCATCGGCTCCGGGCTGATCCCGCAGCCAGGTCATGGAGAGCTTGCGCTGGGGCACTTTAATCAGGACGATGGGTCTTACGCCTTTGTAAGTTCAACCGGTGGGGATGCCAGTGACCAAGCCCAAGCGGCGCATTCTGATAGTAGAGAACGACAAGGATTCGGGCGAGAGCCTGAAGGCGCTGCTTGTCGAAATGGGCTTCCATGTCCACCTCGTGCACGATGGCGAGTCCGCGGTGCTGGACGTGCCGCGCTTTCGTCCCTCCATCGTCCTGATGGACGTCGGGTTGCCCGGGATCGACGGATACGAAGCCACGCGCCAGATTCGCAAGATCGAAGCTGGCCGCTCGGCCCTGATTACCGCCCTGACGGGGTTCGGTCAGATCCAGGACATCAAGAAAGCCGCGGACGCCGGCATGGACAACTTCCTGACCAAGCCGGTCAGCCCGAAGAAATTGCTCGAGGGCTTGAAGCGCTACGACTGAAAGGGTTGAGGGAGTGCAAGGGAGGGCGCGCGCGGCCCAGTGTATGATCGAATTCACCTCGCACCGCAACAAGGCACCGGAGGACCGCATGGCGGCCGTGCTTTCGCAGCAAACCATCCCCGTCATCGGATTTCGCCCGTTCCTCGATGGAAGCGATGCGGGCGATGCGGCGGGCAAGGCGCGCGTGGCGCGCGAAATCGCGCGGGCCTGCGAAGAGGTCGGGTTCTTCTATCTCGCCGACCACGGCGTCGCGCAGGCGAAGATCGACGCGATGTTTGCCGCCTCGAAGCGGTTCTTCAACCAGCCTGAGGAAATCAAACTCGACCCAAGCTTGCGCATCACGATGGAGAGGAACCGCGGCTACCAGCCGCTCAAGTCGCGCGTGTACGGCAACGCGGGCGCGCCCGACTTGAACGAGGGATTCAAATACCAGAGGGAACTGCCGGCCGACGATCCCGATGTCCTTGCCGGGGATCGCGTGCATGGCCTCAACCGCTGGCCGCACAACCTGCCGCAGGAATGGCGGCAACCGCTCATCGATTATTTCAATGAAGTCGAATCGTTGGGCCACAAGCTCCTGACCGGCTTTGCGCTGGCGCTCGACCTACCCGAAACGTATTTCCACGCCTTCTACAAGAAGCCGCTCACCCAGATCACGCTGCTGCACTATCCTCCGCAGCCGCCGGCCGACCCGTCCGACCACTACGGCATCCGCCCGCACACGGACGAAACCAGCTTCACCATCCTCATGCAGGACGAGACCGGCGGCTTCCAGCTGCGCTTCAGGGACAAATGGATCGATGCGACGCCGATCCCGGGTACTTTCCTCATCAACATCGGCGACTGGATGGCGCGCTGGACCAACGACCGCTTCGCCTCGACCATGCACCGCGCGTACAACCGCAAAGGCAGGGAGCGTTACTCGGCGCCGTACTTCGCGATCCCCGATTACGACGCCGTCGTGGAATGCCTGCCGACCTGCCATGGACCCGCCAACCCGCCGAAGTATCCGCCCCAGCACGTCGGCGATTCGATCAAGAAGCGCTTCTCCAGCAACTGGAACAAGGACAAGAAATGATCCGCATCGCCGCGGCACTGCTGCTCCCGCTGCTGCTCCTTGCATGCCTGGGCGCGCATGCGCAGCCGTATCCGAACAAGCCGATCCGGCTGGTGGTGCCTTTCCCGCCGGGCGGCAGCATCGACATCATGGCGCGCCGCCTCGCGATCCCGCTCACCGCCAGGCTCGGCCAGCCGGTGGTGGTCGAGAATCGCGCGGGCGCCGGCAGCATTGTCGGCGGAACGTTCGTCGCCCAGGCGCCCAACGACGGCTACACGCTCCTGTTCGCCTCCTCGAGCACGCTCACGCTGGCGCCGGCCATCACGGCCAAGCTGCCCTACGACCCGGTCAGGGACTTCACGCCGGTATCGCTCGTCGGGGACCTGCCGTTCCTGCTGCTGGTGCACCCTTCCGTGCCGGTGAGCAACGTGCAGGAGCTGATTGCCCTGGCGAAATCGCGCGGGCCGGGCGTGCTCAACTATGCCTCCTTCGGCAACGCGACCACCAACCACTTCTTCGGCGAGATGCTCAATTCCATGGGCGGCGTGAAGATCACCCACGTCCCCTACAAAGGCGGCGCCCCCGCGCTTACCGCGCTCATCGCGGGCGAGGTGCAGATCATGTTCGACTCCACGCCGGCGTCGATGCCGCGGGTGCAGGCGGGCGCGGTGAGGGCGCTGGGCATCACCTCGGCCAGGCGCGTCTCCTCGTATCCGCAGATTCCGACGATCGCCGAGCAGGGCCTGCCCGATCTCGTCGGCGGCGCGTGGTTCGGCGTGCTGGGACCCGGCGGCACGCCGGAGCCGATCGTGACACTGCTCCACAGGGACATCGTCGAGTCGCTCGCGGCACCCGAGATGAAGGCCGAATTCATGAAGAACGGCGTCGAGATGATCGGCAGCACGCCGCGCGAATTCGCCGAGTTCATCCGGCGTGAAACGCTCAAGTGGGGCAGGATCGCGCGCGACAACAACATCCGCGCGGAATAGCGTGTGGAGGGTTCGCCGCTAGCCGCCTCGCTGGATAAACTCTTCGCTCCCGCCTCGGTCGCGGTCGTCGGCGCCTCGCAGCGCGAGGAGTCGATCGGCCAGCGCGTCATCCGCAACCTCGTCCGGTTCGGTTTCCCGGGGCCGGTATACCCGGTCCATCCGGCCAACGCCGAAGTGGCCGGTCTCGAGTGTTACCCCTCGCTTGCCGCTTTGCCGGGCAAGGTCGATGCGGTCTTCATCGGCCTGCCTGCCGCGCAGGGTCCCGAGGTGCTCGAGGAGGCGGGGCGCCTGGGCATCCGGGCCGCGTTCATCAACGCAAGCGGCTTTGCCGATGCGGACGCCGACGGCATTGCGCTCCAGGCGCGCCTTCGCGAGATCGCCGGGCGGTACGGCATCGCGCTCTGCGGGCCGAACAACCTCGGCCTTTGCAACGTGCATCGCAGAATCGCGCTGTGGACGCCGCGCTACGCGTCCGACCTCATGGCCGGACCGGTCGCGGTGATCTCGCAGAGCGGCACGATGGCGCTCATGCTCTGCCAGGACGAGCGCCAGCTCGGCCTTGCGCACGTGGTCACGTGCGGCAACGAGGCGGTGCTCGGCGCGGCGGACTACCTGGACTATGTGGTGCGCGACGACAACGTGCGCACGGTGCTGCTGTTTCTGGAGACGATCCGCAACCCGGATCTCTTCGAGGCGGCCGCGCTCGAAGCGAACCGGCGCGGCAAACAGGTGATCGCGCTCAAGTCCGGCGCGAGCGACGCGGGGCGTGCACTGGTGGCGGCGCATACGGGATCGCTTGCGGGAGAAGACCGCTTCTACGATGCCTTCCTGCGCGGCTGCCATGTCACGCGCGTGCACAGCCCGGATGAACTGGTCGAAGCGGCGCTCCTGTTCACCGCGCATCCGCAACCGCCGCGCGGGCGCGGCTTCGTCGCGGTCACGCTTTCGGGCGGCGAGGCCGCGCTGATCGCGGATAACGCGCCTGCGCTGGGACTTGCATTGCCGCCGCTGTCCGAGCGCACGCGGCAAGCCTTGATGCCCGCGTTCCCGCCGTTCGGCAAGCCTTCCAATCCGCTCGACGCGTGGGGCCTCGGGTTTTCCGCGGAGCGTTTCCGGGTTGTGCTGGGCGCGCTGACCGCGGACGCATCGATCGGCGCGATCGGATTGTCGATCGTCGCCTCGACCGAAGGCGGGCCGGACGGCGTCTACGGCCTGGAGATGGCGAAGGCCTGCGCCGACGCAAGCCGCTCGCACGACAAAGCGCTGGTGTTCATGAACACCACCGCGGGCGCCGGGCCGAATCGTGAAATAAAGAAGGTATTGGATGCGGCGGGCATCCCGTACCTCTCGGGCATGCGCACGAGCCTTGCGGCGATTGCACTGTGGCTGCGTCCCGGGGAAAACGCACGTCCGCAAATCGAGGCGGGCGAGAGCGCGCGCTGGAGCGCGCGCTGCGCGGCCCTCCGCGGCGAAGTCGCCGGATTCGAAATGCTGCGCGATGCCGGCGTCCCGGTGGCACGCGCACAGGCGGTGGCCTCCGCGCCTGAGGCCGTGGCCGCAGCCGGATCCCTGGGCCTTCCCGCGGTGATGAAAGGCTGTGCTTCGAGCCTGCCGCACAAGAGCGAGCTCGGTCTGGTGAAGGTCGGGCTCGTGCATCCGCGGGCCGTAGCCGCCGCTTATGCCGACCTTTCGGCGCGCCTCGACAAAGCCCTTCCCGCCCGAACGCCGCGCGAAATCGTGGTGCAGGCAATGGCCGGCGAGGGTGTCGAGCTCATCATCGCCGTGCGAAACGACCCGATGCTCGGCAGTTTCGTCGTCGTCGGGCCGGGCGGGTTGCTCGTCGAAGTGATGGGAAAAGCGAGCGTGCGCCGCGGCCCCATCGACCGTGAAACTGCCGAGGCGATGCTCGACGAAACCGCGGCCGGAACGCTCCTGACCGGCGTGCGCGGCCGCGGCCCGTTCGATCGCCACGCCGCCGCCGATGCCATCGCTGCGTTGTCGCGCATCGGCGCAATGCTGCACGGCATCGCGGCCACAATCGAAATCAACCCGCTGATCGTCACCGCCAAAGGCGCGCTCGGCGTCGACCTCCTGATCGAACCGCACGGTCCAAAATGAGGGATTTGCCATGACCTACGAGACCCTGACTTACGCCGTCGACGACCGCGTCGCGCGCATCACCTTCAACCGCCCAGAGCGCATGAACGCGTTCAACCTGAAGCTGTGCGGCGAGATCATGGCCGCGATCGCCCAAGCCGATGCCGATCCGCAAGTGAGGGTGCTGCTCGTGACCGGCGCCGGCGGCAAGGCCTTTTCGGCGGGCTACGACATCAAGGAAACCGCCTCGGGCGGCCCCAAGCGCGGCGAGCCGGGCTGGCGCGACCGTTTGGCCAAGGACCTCAGATTCTGCTATTCGCCGTGGGACTGCTCCAAGCCCGTGATCGCCGCGATCGACGGCTTCTGCCTGGCCGGAGCACTTGAATTCGCGCAGATGTGCAACATCCGCTACTGCTCGGACGATTCGAAATTCGGCGTGCTGGAAACGCGCTTCGCCGCCGGCATCGTGACGATGATCATGCCGTGGATCCTCGGCCCGGCGAGCCGGGAGCTCATCTTCACCGGAGACACGATCGACGCGGCCGAGGCCGAGCGCGTCGGGCTGGTCACGCGCGTCTACCCGAAGGACAAGCTGCACGCGGAGACGCTCAAGATCGCCAAGCGCATGAGCCGGGTGGCGATCGAATGCCTGACCTGGAACAAGCGCGCGATGAACAAAACCTCCGAGATCATGGGCCTGCGCAGCGCCCTGGACTTCGGGTTCGAGTCCTGCGTGCAGCTCGACAACTCGATTGCGCCGGAGTACCGGATCTTCGACAAGCTGCGCCGTGAGAAGAGCCTGGGAGAAGCGATCAAGTGGCGCGACGGGCAGTTTGCGCCTTATGAGTAGGACGTGAGCCAGCGCTGTGAGTGAAAGGTGAGCCAGCGCTGGCTCGTGCTCGGCGTGCTCGCGTTCGCGCGCATCGCCATGGGCTTCCAGTTCCAGGCCGTGGCTTCGGTGTCGCCCTTCCTGGTCAGTGAATTCGGCATTGACTACGCGACGGTGGGCACGCTGATCGGCCTGTACCTGCTGCCCGGCATCGTGCTGGCACTGCCGGGCGGCTGGCTCGGGCGGCGTTTCGGCGAGAAGCGCATGGTGCTCGGCGGCCTTCTCCTGATGGCCATCGGCGGCGTGGTGAGCGCCCTGGGCACCTCGTACGCAATGCTGGTGGCCGGTCGCTTCATCACCGGGGTGGGCGTGGTCCTGCAGTTCGTGCTGATGACCAAAATGCTCGCCGACTGGTTCAGGGACCGCGAGCTGGTCTTCGCCATGTCCCTGTATCTCAACGGCTGGCCGCTCGGCATCGGCCTGGCCCTGGTTATGCAGGTCGGCCTCGCCAGCGCGTATTCCTGGCGCGCGGTGTTTTTCGCGACCGCGCTGCTGTCGGCGCTGGCCTTCGTCGTGCTCGGTGTGCTCTACCGCAGCCCTTCCAGGGATCCGGGCGCGGGATCGGGCCCGGTCATCACAGGCCTGTCCCTGCGCGAAATCCTTCTTGTGAGCTTCGCCGGGCTGATCTGGACTTTCGTCAATGCCGGCTGGGTCGTGGCGGTGAGCTTCGCGCCCGGGTACCTGCGCACACAGGGCATGGGCCTCGCCGACGCCGCGGCGGTGACCAGCCTCGCGACCTGGCTCGCGATCCTCGGTGTGCCGCTGGGCGGGTATCTCGCCTCGCGCTGGCGCCACCCAAACGCGCTGATCGTGCTGTCGACGGTCATCGGTGGGGCGGCCGTGCTGGCGATTGCGTTCACGTCCGCCTATGTGGTGTGCTTCTCGGTGATCGGACTGATCCTGTTCCTGCCCGCCGGCATCATGGCCGCGCTGCCGATCGAGGTGCTGCGCCCGGAGAATCGCGCCACCGGCCTGGGCCTCTTCTACACCTGGTGGTATGCGGGTGTAGCCGGGCTGCCGCCGGTCGCGGGCTGGACCTATGACGTCACCGGCTCCCCGGCGGCGCCGATCCTGTACGCGGGCGCGCTGGTTTTCCTCACCTTGGCCGCCCTTTTTCTGTTTCGCCTGTGCCAGCGCTCAACGTTGGTACGATGAATGCTTCACCAACCCCGCTTCAACAACGCAACGGAGAACCCAAATGCTGCTAGACGTACGCACCTACACCTGCCGACCCGGCATGCTCAAGAAGCACTTCGAAGTCTACGAAAAGCTGGGCAAGGCGCCGCAGACCAAGCACCTCGGCCAGCCGTTGGCCTACCTGCAGACCGAGACCGGCAACGTCAACCAGTTCATCCACATCTGGGCCTACGAAAACGCCGCCGACCGCGAGAAGAAACGCGCCGCGATGCAGGCCGACCCGGACTGGCACGCGTACCAGGCCGAGAGCGGCAAGCTCGGCGCGCTGCTGTCGCAGGAAAACCGCCTCATGAAAGCAGTCGATTTCTTCCCGCTCAAGCGCTGATGCAGTATTTCTGCTATACTGCAATACATGAAAGCGACCGTCACGATCACCAGCCGGGGGGTCATCACGC
>JANMXB010000477.1:0-2628 GCA_031380765.1 Pseudomonadota bacterium
TCTGCTTCCCCGCTCGGGCTGGGCACGCCAATCCCCGCTCATGGGCGCGTTGGCTCCTGGCCACCCGGTGTGCTGACTGCCCAGCGTCCGCTGACAATCACGGCGCCCTCAGCGGATTGCGAGCAGGTCGACGGGGCCGCAAGCCGCACCTCGAAGCGCACATGCTCGTGCTGCATCTGCGGGCGAACGCGGAAACGCTGACCGGGCCTCAGGAGCGCGTGAAAACGGGCACTGAGGAGCACCCCGAGCTCGATGTGCGGAAAATCCGCGCGGATGGCTTCCTCCACGCGCGCAAGGATGACGACGCCGGGGACGATCGGCTCACCTGGAAAATGACCCGGGATGGACGGATGCGAGTCCGGCACGGCGAAATACCGGATGCGGCCAGAAGCGGGCAAACGAGCGAGTCGTTCCGATTTGCATCGCGCATACAGACCGGCCACAGCCGCCGCGGGGAGTTTGCCATTGGTATTGCGCGGCAGCTGTGCGACGCGAAAGATCGGGCGCGGCAGGAAAACCGGATCGACACGCGCGCGCAAGGCGTTCAGCACTTCTAGCGGCGGGAGTGTCGCGGAAACATACAGCGCGGCAAGCCGGCGCGACGGATGGGTGTCATCCGAAGCATCCGGGGAGATGTCTTCAGGGAAAAAGAAAACGCCTTCGTTCACGCCCGGGATTTCCGCCAGATTCTGATTGAGGGCCGCCAGCGATACGCGCTTGCCACCCACTTTGATCAAATCGTTCGAGCGCCCGATCCATAAAAAACGCCCGTCGGGCTCGATGCTGAGTTCGTCGCCAAGCAGCACGGGAGACCCGAAATGCGCGCCGGAAGCCCAGACACGCCGCGCCTCCCCGCCTTCGCTCCCCCCCTCTGCGTCATGGCGAAGCGAAACACCTCGCAGCGGAACCCAGTGCGTTTCGAGCGCGGTGCGGCGGCTGGCCAGCGCCCCGGTCTCGGTCGAACCGTAAATCTCCACGACGGGCACATGCCAGGCCGCTTCGGCGGCGCACGCGAGCGGGACCGGCAGGCTCATGGTCGACGCCAGGACGCCCGCCAACCCGGTCAGCGGCGTCTGGCTGCGCAACGGTGCGCGCAAATGCACCGGCGTTGTCATCCACCAGCTTGGCCGGGTGCCTTGGCGCAGCGCAATTTCCAAGTCTGCAGGAAGCAGCGGATTCTGCACATGCACCGGAGAGCCCGTAAACCAAGGCAGCATTACGGTGCTTTCTAGGCCGAACATATGCTGCGGAGGGACGCTCCCCAGCACCGCACAGTCGGGAATTTCCCCCCAGCGCAACGCTTTTGCAAGGCCTGCGGCACCCTCGCACAACTGCCCCCAGGTCCTCGAGCGCGCAGTGGGTTGGCCCGTGCTTCCGGACGTGAACAGAATCGCGGCGGTATGCGCGCCATCGATTTCCGGCAACGACAATGCCATGGGGCCCTGCGTTGCGGCAACCAGGGCGCGGGTGAACTTGCTCACATCGAAAACCGGGCCGCCCTCCCCGAGGGACTGCAGGCTTGCCGACTCCCCGAGCACCGATTCACATAGCACATACGCGCCGGGATACTGCCGCAGAAGCAACTCCCAGTCGCGCCTTCCACGTCCCGGCGGCAGGAGGGACGTCTGCCCGCGCAGCATGGCCGCGGCAAAGCCAAGCATGAACCCGGGACGGGTGTCGCAAAGATTGACGGCATAGGCTTGCGCAGGCAGCGCCTCGGCCATTTCCTGCGCCTGGCGAAAAAACACCGCCGCGGCAATTTCCCCGTCCGGTCCGAGCAATACCGGAGCGCCCGGGGCACGATACTTGGCAAGCGGCAGCATCATCAGGGGTTGTCGCGGTGCCGAGGGCTTTGCCCGCTAGGATTGACGGCGGGTTTGACGGCGGCCTCTCTTACGACGGCCACAATGTTGAAAATCAACACCCGGAGCGATCCATGGCTGCGATCCGGAAAGCGGCGATGGCGATACACGTACTCCCCGAGGAACAGCGCCACCGGCACGACGTATCCGAGTACGAGCACCCAACGCGACCAAGCAGCCAGCGGCAAGAGGGGCGCCAGCGACAGGGATGCAAGAAAAAGAAATACGAAGCACAGCGACCATGCCCAGGTCAGGGACCGCGTGAATTGCGCCATTTCATCGGTCAGGTCGGGATGTTCCCTGCGCGCTACACGCGTGATGAGCGGCTCGATACCGGGCCCCAGCGTGCGATGAAAAAACCAGGCCATGAACGCGAAAGCGAACAAAGGCGGCGAATAGGCAAGAAAAAATACTGAGTCCGACCAATGCAGGCACGCGGCTGCAAGCGCGGCGCCTGTGAACACGCCTGCAACGCGATTCCCGGAAGCCGCGATGAGCGCACCGGCCATCAGGCCAACGATGCCCATCGCCACCGGCCGGTGCCCGCTCGCGGATGCCGCCAGATATCCCGCAGCGAGCGCCAGCCAGACCAGGCCCAGGCCGGACACATGCAATCGGGCGGGCGGAATGCGGGGCTGGTTTACTTCGGACATTGCCGGGGCGAACCGGGGTTCGCCCCGCGCGCGGGACTGCGGGTTTCGGCAGGCTCAGCCCGCACGATGCTGGTCGATGTGGGCCCGCAGGCTGCGCAGCGACGCGAAGATTT
>JANMXB010000496.1:0-3426 GCA_031380765.1 Pseudomonadota bacterium
GTGCACGCGAAATACAGCGTGGGCCGGCTCGATTTGCAAGGGCTCTACGCCGCCGGCAGGATCGGCGACGCCGACAGGCTGAACGCCGCATTCCTTGCATCCTCGCCCGCGCCGTTTGCCTCTCCAAAGTCGCTCAAAGGCTGGT
Organism: Pseudomonadota bacterium; assembly: GCA_031380765.1. GTDB lineage: Bacteria > Pseudomonadota > Gammaproteobacteria > Burkholderiales > SG8-39 > SZAS-79. Next base: position 146 of record JANMXB010000496.1, read on the forward strand.
ATACGCAAGCCGCGTATCACGTATTCAAGCAAGGCGACTTCGACCTCGCTCCGTTCGTGCGCTACGAACGCTACGAGATCCGCCAACAGGAAGACGTTGCGAACGGACTCCTCCAGGATCCGAAGAATCTCGAAAGGGTAACGACGCTCGGGCTCAACTTCCGGCTCCATTCGCAAGTCGTGCTCAAGACCGACGTTCAGTCTTATGCCACCGACAAAACAAAAAACCGCTTCAATGTCGGCGTTGGCTACATGTTCTGATGATGACGCGGGAATCGCTCGGAATTCTTCTTCTCGCGCTCGGTCTGTGTGCGCCAGTTCCCGCGCGGGCAGACATCTACCAGGAGCCCGAGGCCTTCGTTGCGGAGATTTTCGGCTCCAATACTTCACCCAAAGTCCTCTGGCTCACGAAGGAAATTCAAGCGGAATCGACTGCGATTCTCGGCCATCCGCCCAAGCAATTGCGCCAGCGCTATTGGGGCGACGCGAAGCGGACTGTGTGGATTCTGGAAGAAACCGGCAAGGAGGAGCTGATCACGGCCGGATTTGTGGTCCTGGATGGGCGCATTGACCACGTGCGTGTACTGGCCTATCGCGAAAGCCGCGGACAGGAAGTCCGCCAGCCGGCGTTTCTGGCCCAGTTCAAGGCAGCGAAGCTGGCGCGCGACAATCGTCTGGATCGGGATATTGACGGGATTGCCGGGGCCACGCTGTCGGTCGCGGCGATGGAGCGCATGGCCAAACTAGCGCTGTATTTCGACACCAAGAGCCGGAACTAGCCCAATCCCGATGGCACAAAGACTGATTGTTCTGAGGTTCCTGCGGCGCTGGCATGCACGCATGGGGGTCGGCGCTGTGCTGTTTTTCTTGATTCTCGCGGCGACGGGCGTGGCGTTGAATCACGGCCGCGATTTCCGGCTCGACGGAACGTACTTGCACCTTCCGTGGCTCGCACGCTGGTACGGCGTAAAGGCGGATCCGCCGCAACATGCGTTCCGCTCTGGGAGTCACGAGTTGGTGGCGGCCAATGGCCGCTGGCTGCTTGACGGCAAGGTATCCGGCGAAAAATTGCCGCAACCGATAGGCGTCGCCGAGATGGCGGATCTATTCGTCGTCGCGAGCGATTCCGCGATGTACGTGTACCGCCATGATGGCGAACTGGTTGAGCGACTGGAGCCGCCTTCACTTCCCGCTGTGCCGCTACAGGCGGTGGGATCAAGAGACGGAAAGCTCATCCTAAGGACTGCATCGGGAATTTTTTCGAGCGCAGACGCCGTCTCATGGAAGCCGGTTGCAGAGCAGGGTGTGCCCTGGTCCCGGCCGACGCGACTTCCCGAGGCAGACCTGCGGAATTTGCGCGAGGCGCTGACGCCTGGAATCACGGTGCTGCAAGTTCTCCTGGATCTCCACAGTGGAAGAATTTTCGGCCGCTACGGGGAATTGTTTGTCGATCTCATGGCCGTGATCCTGGCCGCTCTTTCGTTGATCGGCGGTTGGCTGTTTATCATGCCCCGGCATCGCCGGGAGCGGAGCTGAGAGTGAACGGTCGCGCGCGAAAAGCGCTCGGAATCGCGTTGTTGCTGCTTGCGGTACTGGCCACACTGCCGGCCGGGCGGGCGGAATCGAAAGAGTATCGCGCAAGCTCGTGGGTGTTCGGCACCGTCGCGGAACTCACAATCATCGGCCGGGAAGATGCGCGTACGAGGAATGCGGCGGTACAGGTGTTTCGGGAATTTGACCGCATGCATCGCGATCTTCACGCCTGGAAGCCAGGCGAGCTGGTGGCACTAAACCTTGGCATCGCCCGCGGAGAAAAAAACATCCGGACTACCCCCGAGATCGCCGCCTTGATCCGGGACGCGCAACGGATCGCGGCGCAATCTGGAGACCTGTTCAATCCTGCGATCGGAAAGCTGGTCGGATTATGGAGCTTTCACCGCGACAAACCGGGTGGTCCTATCCCCGACGCAGGAGCAATTGGCAAACTGGTGCGCGCAAACCCGCGCATGGGGGATCTTTCTGTAAGCGCAGGCAGGGTGACGAGCTCGAATCCGTCCGTGCAACTCGATTTCGGCGGTTACGCCAAAGGGCATGCGCTCGATCGGGCCGCCGAAATACTCCGCGCGAATGGCATCGGAAACGCCCTTATCAACGTCGGCGGAAATATCATGGCGCTCGGCCAAAGCGCAGGTCGCCCCTGGCGCGTCGCCATCGAAGCGCCGCGCGGCGACGGCTTGCTTGGAACGGTCGAATTGAACGATGGCGAAGCGCTCGGCACTTCAGGCGATTACAGGCGATTCTACGAGATCGACGGCAAGCGCTACGGGCATATTATTGATCCGCGCAGCGGTTACCCGGTTCCCGGAGTCCAATCGGTCACGGTTCTGGTTTCCCCCCAAGCCGGTGCGGGCGCCCTGTCCGACGCTGCGTCGAAGCCAATCTTCATCGAAGGAATTGGCCGATGGAAAGAGGCTGCGGCGCAAATGGGAATTTCCAGCGCGATTCTGGTCGATTTCGAGGGTCGCATCCATATGACGCCCGAATTGAAAGCGCGCCTGTCCTTGCTAAATTGAGGCCCAACTGAGGAAGTGACATGAAGAAAAAGCTTGGCCGGCGCGCCGGCGGCGCCCAGAGCGGAAGCCAAATCTTGAAGAACTGTTTCTATAGAACGAGTCTGGAAGCCGATCTCCGGTAGAATTTAATACTGTTTCTGTAATAACCATTCACCCACCGCAGTCAATCAAGAAGGAGCTTCAACATGAGAACCGTCTTTGTCCGCTTACTGGTTGCCGGCGCAGCCCTAGTCGCCGCTTCCGCCGGCCAGGCCACCGGCCTTGCGAAGTGCGAGTCCGGAGCGAAGGAGTCCTGGCAACCGCAGGAGAAGCTGCAAAAATCCTTGACCGATCAGGGCTGGAAAGTGCGCCGCATCAAGGTCGACGGCGGCTGCTACGAAGTCTACGGGCTCAACGAAAAAAGCGAGAAAGTCGAGGCGTACTTCCATCCCCAGACCTTCGCGCCGGTACCTGCCAAGACGCGGTAAGCGGCATGCCTCCTCCCGGCCCGCGCATCGAAGTCTGGGATCCGCTGCTCCGCATTGGACATTGGGCACTGGTCGCCTGCGTTGCTTTTGCCTGGCTAACCCGAACGGGCGGGCATGACTGGCACGAGCGCTTCGGCTATGGCGCCTTAGCGATCGTGGTGTTGCGTGTGGTGTGGGGTTTCATTGGCCCGCGCACCGCACGCTTTTCCACGTTCGTGCGTCCCCCCGTATCGACCCTCGCC